>CANPDS010000084.1 GCA_947573015.1 uncultured Muribaculum sp. | reverse complement strand
CGACTACCTATCGGTGGGAATTGACCCCACGAAATCGACTATCTTCGTGCAGACGGCCGTGCCAGAGCTTACCGAGCTTGCATTCTACTATATGAATCTTGTGAGCGTGAGCCGCGTGCAGCGCAATCCTACGGTAAAGACCGAGATAAAGATGCGCGGCTTCGAAGGCGAGTCGATACCGATGGGATTTTTCTCATACCCCGTGAGCCAGGCATCCGACATCACCGCATTCAAGGCCACAACAGTGCCCGTAGGCGAAGACCAGGCCCCGATGATCGAGCTCACACGCGAGATCGTCAACCGCTTCAACCACGTGTATGGCGAAGTGCTTGTGGAGCCAGAGATAATGCTCCCTGAAAACGCCGTATGCCTGCGCCTGCCAGGCACCGATGGCAAAGCCAAGATGAGCAAGTCGCTCGGCAACTGCATCTACCTATCCGACACCCCAAAGGAGGTGAAGAAGAAAGTCAACTCGATGTATACCGATCCGCTCCACCTCACAATCGACTCTCCGGGACACCTCGAAGGCAACTGCCCATTCATCTACCTCGATGCATTCTCGCGTCCGGAGCACTTCGAGCGCTATCTCCCCGACTACGCATCGCTCGACGAGCTGAAAGAACACTACACACGCGGCGGTCTGGGCGACGGCACTGTAAAGAAGCTCCTTTACAATGTGCTTGAAGAGGAACTTGCCCCGATACGTGAGCGCCGCAAGATGTGGGAAAAAGACATCCCGGCCGTCTACGAGATACTGCGCAAAGGCTCGGAAACAGCCCGCGAGAAAGCCGCACAGACCCTCGAAGAGGTACGAGCCGCTATGAAGATCAACTATTTCTCCGACAAAGCCCTTATCGAGGCACAGGCGAAAGCCTACGGTAAGTAAACATACAACGACACACACCAATCTCAAAAAACCTCACATCAAAATGAAAAAAGGTACTATCCTCGTCACCGGTGGAACCGGCTATATCGGTTCCCACACTGTCGTCGAACTGCAGCAGGCAGGTTATCCTGTAGTAATCATCGACAATCTCTCCAACTCCAACCGCGAGGTGCTCGACGGCATCGAACGCATCACAGGCATACGTCCCGAATTTGTCGAGGCCGACTGCACCGACATGGATGCGGTAAAAGCTCTGTTCGACAAATACACAGATATAAAGGGTATCATCAACTTTGCCGCCAGCAAAGCCGTCGGAGAATCAATGCAGAAGCCCGTGCTCTATTATCGCAACAACCTCAACACCCTGATGAATCTTCTCGACATCATGGCCGAGCGCGGAGTGAAGGGCATCGTATTCTCGTCGTCATGCACCGTCTACGGCGAACCCGACGTAAACCCCGTCACCGAACAGTCGCCCATCAAGAAAGCCACCTCTCCCTACGGCAACACCAAGCAGATATCCGAAGAGATAATCACCGACGTGATCAACGCCGGAGCGCCATTCAAGAGCGTTATCCTACGCTACTTCAACCCCGTAGGAGCACATCCCTCGGCCGAGATCGGCGAACTGCCAAACGGAGTGCCACAGAACCTCATCCCCTACCTCACACAGACCGCCATGGGCATCCGCAAGGAGCTGAGCGTGTTTGGCAACGACTACAATACCCGCGACGGATATTGCATACGCGACTTCATCGACGTGGTCGACCTCGCCAAGGCCCACGTGATAGCCGTAGAGCGCATGCTTGAGGACAAGTCGGAAGAGAAGATCGAGATATTCAACCTCGGCACCGGCAACGGACTTTCCGTAATGGAACTCATCACTGCCTTTGAACGCGCCACCGGAGTGAAAGTGCCCTACAAGATCGCACCGCGCCGCGCCGGCGACATCGAGCAGGTATGGGCCAACCCCGTACATGCCAACCAAGTGCTCGGATGGACTGCCGCAACGCCCATCGACGACACCATGCGTTCAGCCTGGAAATGGCAGCAGCGCCTCCGCGAACGCGGCATAATGTAATTAGCTCCAACGCCCGATATACGATGCACAATGCTCAATCAACCTCTGCATTGTGCATCGTCATTTCCCCCCACTCCTCTCGCCATGATTATAATTGTGCATCATGCCATCATACATATTGTGCATCGTGCGTTAAATAAAAAGCCTTATGTCACCAAAATACCTTTCAATTCCGCTTGCTATAGCTCTCGCCACCGGCGCAGCATCATCACAGACAACCATTGTAGACAACTCACGCCCTGCGGCATCAATCATTCTGCATGAAGACAATCCGACAAACCGCACTGCAGCAGACATCCTCAACCGATTCATCAGCGAAATATCCGGAACCACACTCCCTATAGTACCCGACGGTAAAGCCCCCAAAAAAGGAAACGCCATCATAATCGGACAGCCCACTGACGATGCCGGAGAAGATGGATTCGTGATCGACGGCACCGACGGACACACCGTCGGAATCGCCACCGGAGGCGGACGCGGAGCCATATATGGAGTGACCGATCTGCTTGAGAATCAGCTCGGCGTAAAATACTATGCAAAAGATTACTATACCCTCTCTAAATCCCCCACGATAATAATACCACGCATCCACAAGGCCGACACCCCCGCATTCCGCTACCGACAGTCGCAGAGCTACGCCCTCGAAGACTCTATCGGACGCCACTGGATGCGCATGAAAGAGCCGCGCGACATATTTACAGGAGGGCTGTGGGTACATACTTTCGACCGCATTCTCCCATCCACAAAATACGGCAACGACCATCCGGAGTATTATTCATTTATCAACGGCGAACGACGCCCCGGCAACCACAGCCAGTGGTGTCTCACCAATCCTGAGGTATTCGAAGTAGTGTGCACACGCCTCGACTCCATATTCGCCGCCAATCCCGGCACATCGATGATCTCAATCAGTCAGAACGACGGCAACTTCACACAATGCGCATGCCCACGATGCAAAGCCGTCGACGAAGCCGAAGGATCTCTGTCGGGCAATTACGTGCGATTCCTCAACAAGCTCGCACAACGCTACCCCGACAAGGAATTTTCCACGCTGGCCTACCTATTCACCATGCATCCCCCGAAGCTCACAAAGCCACTCCCGAACGTCAACATCATGCTCTGCGATATCGACTGCAAACGCGAGGTAGCGCTCCCTTACAACGAATCCGGACGCGAATTCGTGAAGGCGCTTGAAGGATGGGGTAAAATATCCAACAACATTTTCGTTTGGGACTACGGCATCAACTTCGACGGCATGGTATCTCCATTTCCCAACTTCCACATACTCGCCGACAACCTGCGCCTGTTCAAGAAAAACGGCGCCACGATGGTGTTCGAGCAGGTCAACGGAGTGCGAGGTGCCGACTTCGCCGAAATGCGTGCCTACATGCTCGCCAAGCTCATGTGGAACCCCGACCTCGATGCCGACTCGCTCATGCGCGACTTTGCCATCGGATACTACGGTGAAGCCGCACCATTGATGATCGAATACCGCAAGATGCTCGAAGGCGCCCTACTATCCTCCGACACTCCGCTATGGATCTACGACTCCCCCATATCCCACAAAAACGGAATGCTCAACGCCAACCTGCGCCGACGCTACAATGAGCTGTTCGACAAGGCTGAGAAAGCAGTAGCATCCGACTCGGCACACCTCGCCCACGTGCGCATGGGACGCCTACCGCTCATGTTCTCCGAACTGGAGATAGCACGCACCGAGCCTTCAGCCACCATCGACCGCGATGCATTGGCTGCAAAGGTCGAGGAGTTCCGCCGCGAATGCGCCATACAAGGCGTAACTACGCTCAACGAGCGCAACAACTCGCCATCCGACTATTGCGACCTCTACCTCACCCGATTCCTTCCCGGAGGCACAACAAACAAAGCCGCCGGAGCCACCGTAACATGGATCAAGGAGCCGGCAAAGAGCTATCAGCCAATTGCCGACAAGGCTCTTACCGACGGTCTTTTCGGCGGCACCACATACGTGGAGAGCTGGGTAGGTTGGGAAGGCTCCGATGCTGAATTTATCCTCGACCTCGGCAAGCCCGTAGAGATCAACGCCATCGAGGCCGACTTCCTGCATCAGCTCGGGGCATGGGTGCTCGCACCAAAAGGCGGACGCTACCAGGTGAGCCTCGACGGAACTGCATTCACCTCCTTCGGTGAATTTGCATTCGACGAGGACCGCGACGTGCAGGTCAAGTTCAAGAAAGGACGTGCCGAATCTACATCACCAGTCACCGCACGCTACATCAAGGTAGCCATCGACGGCATCGGCATGTGTCCCGACTGGCATTACGGCGTAGGCCACCCGGCATGGTTCTTCCTCGACGAAATCACTGTCGAATAACAGCAACCCTTACCCCAAACATCCTCAAATACACTGAATTACCTGCCACCGCAATATGGTGTGTAATAATGCCATATTTGAAAATCCTACCCCTGTCACTTCACGGTGACAGGGGTAGGATTTTCAGTATTTTATCGTCACATTACAGCAGTTTCATATAGAGTTTGCTTAAAAACGTGCCACACAGTCCGGAGAAGATCTCCATCACAGCGAATACTCCGTTGTGCAATATTGCGCCAGATCCTCTTCAGGGATCAACACATCCACGCTATCCCCCGATTTGCTGCCGATATACTTATAATGATATCCAATCCCCAGAGAAGACATCATACGGAGCTCGTTCTGCAAATTGATATCTCCCGACATCATCTCCAGCCTTCTTACTATATTATCTTTTAACTCATCCGACATCAATTTCATTTTTCCGAAATTACACACCTCCTCATCTACAGAGATATGAAACACGATATATCCGTCGGTCAGTTCGGTTTTCTCCATCATTATACCTTTCGCCATTTCATACGGACAACGTCGTCCGTCCATCTCTATCTTATTTTTGAAAAGCAGCTTATTACGCTCCAATTCCGACAGAGGATGGTCCTTTATCTCCTTCAACTCTTCATATGAAAGGGCAATACTCAGAGCCTTCATACTGTCACGCAGCTTATACGTAGCCACTATGCCGGCCTTAGCATCAACAAGCTCGGTAAGCATCTCCTGAAGTTCCTTAGTTTGAAACATCAGTTTCAGATTCTCGCGGGCATTTTCTTTGTTTTCACCTATAAAACCGGCACTCGCATATTCTGTATTCAGGAACTTCATATGGACACACCTATCCTGCCCATTGTATTCAATGCTCGTAAACACTCCAGCGACACCGATATCAACCGGGCAATTTGAATTCAGTAACTCTACCGTTTTTTTCAGTTTTACCACATTGGGATCAACTCCACAACCCGACAGCGTAGCGAGCATCCCAACAATCATCAGAATTTGTGCGATAAATTTCATATTAATTCCATTTGCATAATAGCAAAGTTAATCAATTATTTGAATCCACCCTATTTTATTCATAAAATGATTATTTCCCATAAAAAAGTAAAATTTTAATTCTCGCAATACAATAGCGTACGCCACCGCAAACCCAACGTCCATCATAAGAAAACACGCCACAAAATTCCCCACCCGACGACCCGTCGAAAACGGGCTCTTTAGCTTGTACATTCCGGCAATTTTTTGTAAATTTGTATGCTCTTAGAGCATATCAGCGCCATTCTAAAAAAAGGCGTTGAATACACTCAAACATTTAGAAAATGTCAGAACAGAAAGAAGAATACAGCGCCAGTAACATCCAGGTGCTCGAAGGCCTTGAGGCCGTAAGAAAGCGCCCTGCAATGTATATCGGCGACATAAGCGTCAAAGGCCTTCATCACCTCGTATATGAGGTAGTAGACAACTCTATCGATGAGGCCCTTGCAGGATTTGCCAATCATATCGAAGTAACCATCAACGAGGACAATTCAATAACCGTTGTCGACAACGGCCGAGGCATCCCCGTCGACATGCATGAAAAAGAGCACAAAAGCGCGCTTGAGGTCGTACTGACCGTGCTGCATGCCGGAGGCAAATTCGACAAAGGCAGCTACAAGGTATCCGGTGGTCTGCACGGCGTAGGCGTAAGTTGCGTCAACGCCCTGTCAACATATCTACGCGCAGAGGTACACCGCAACGGAAAAGCCTACATGCAGGAATATTCTTGCGGCAAACCCACATCAGAGCTGAAGGTGATCGGCGAAAGCTCACACACCGGCACGAGCATAACCTTCAAGCCCGACGACACAATATTCACAGTCACGGTCTACGACTACAACACTCTCGCCAACCGTCTGCGCGACCTTGCATTCCTCAACGCCGGAATCACTCTGACCCTGACCGACATGCGCACACTCGACGATGAGGGCAATCCCCGCCGCGAGGTATTCCACAGCGAACACGGTCTGGAAGATTTCGTGAGATATATCGACTCAAGCAAGGAATCACTGATCAACGACATAATCCACCTCAACACTGAGCGCCAAGGCATTCCCGTTGAAGTAGCTCTGACCTACAACACTACCTACAACGAGAATGTATACTCTTTCGTCAACAACATCAACACCATCGAAGGCGGCACACACCTCTCCGGATTCCGCCGTGGACTCACCGCTACCCTTAAAAAGTATGCCGAGGACTCAAAGATGCTCGAAAAGCTGAAGATAGAGATCGCCAGCGACGACTTCCGCGAAGGACTCACCGCCGTGGTATCGGTAAAAGTGATGGAGCCTCAGTTTGAAGGACAGACAAAGACAAAGCTCGGCAACAGCGAGGTGACAGCCGCCGTATCGCAGGCTGTCAGCGATGCCTTGCGCGACTATCTTGAGGAACATCCACGTCAGGCCAAGCTCATTGTCGACAAGGTGGTGCTCGCCGCAACTGCCCGACATGCCGCATACAACGCCCGTAAGAACGTCCAGCGCAAATCGCCCCTCTGTGGTGGCGGACTACCCGGCAAACTTGCCGACTGCTCAAGCCGCACAGCCGAAGATTGCGAGCTCTTCATAGTCGAGGGCGACTCAGCGGGCGGCACAGCAAAGCAGGGCCGCGACCGCACTTATCAGGCAATATTACCACTCCGAGGCAAAATCCTCAACGTGGAGAAGGCTATGGACCACAAGATCTTCGACAATCAGGAGATCACCAACCTATTCCGTGCAATGCGCGTAACAATCGGCACTGCCGAAGACTCAAAGGAAGTAAACCTCGACAAGCTCGCCTACCACAAGATCATCATCATGACCGATGCCGACGTCGACGGAGCACACATCGCCACTCTCCTCATGACATTCTTCTTCCGCCGCATGCGCCCGATCATCGAGAACGGATACCTATACCTCGCCACTCCGCCACTATATAAATGCACACGCGGAAAAGTCGAGGAATTTTGCTGGACCGACGCACAGGTGCAATGCTTCATCGCACGCAACGGCGACAAGACAAAAGTGATGCGATACAAAGGTCTCGGTGAGATGAGCGCACAGGAGCTTCGCGACACAACCATGTCGCGCGAAGGACGCCTGCTGAAGCAAGTCACAATCAACGATGCCGCCGAGGCCGACCGTATCTTCTCCATGCTGATGGGTGAGGATGTAGCGCCACGTCGCGACTTCATTGAAGAAAACGCCAACTACGCCAACATCGACGCATAAGCAGCCATTGACAATACTGAGCCATAAAAATTCAAGGACCTCCACTTCATCCGGGCTATTCCAAATCCCTGAGGTTCTTGAGTTATGCATAGCTCTCTATCTGAGGCTATCAACTGCATCATAACGTCAAACGGACGTTGAACAGACACAAACCGGGTACATCATAGCGTAAGCGGAGATGTGCCCGGTTATCGTAACCACACAAAAGGCATCCGCTGAAAAAAAACATTCAACCGCCATGCCACAACCTATACCTCTTCTCACGCGTTATAATTTCTCCTTAACATTACACACAACATTTCATCATGGCCAATTCAAGAAAAGCCCGAAATAAAACCGCCCGCAACCTCCATGAGGTGATCGACGAGTTTATAAACAATCAGGGCAACAAGACTTTCAACTATAAACAGGTATCCCACGCGATAGGGGCCGATACAAAACCACTCCAAAAGACAGTGGCTCTGCGCCTAGCAGAGCTGGAGTTCGACGGGATTCTCATCGAGGTCGCTCCAGGCAAATATCAGGCACCAAGCCGTGGCACTGAAGCCATCGGAACATTCTCCCGACGCAGCAACGGCAAAAATGGAGTCGTTATCGACGGTGAGGATGGAAACGCAATATTCGTAGCCGAACGCAACTCCATGCACGCCCTCAACGGCGACCGCGTGAAAGTGCTCATCGCCGCCCACCGCAAAGGCCAGGAGCCCGAATGCAAGGTAATCGAGATAATCGAGCCTAACGACCAGCAATTTATCGGCACCCTCAATGTCGAGCGCCACATGGCTTCGCTGAAAACCGACTCTAAATTCCTCGCCAACGATATCTTCATACCCAAAGCAAAATTAAAAGGCGGAAAGACCGGCGACAAAGCAATCGTACGCATCACCGACTGGCCCGATGACGATAAGAATCCTCGTGGCGAAGTTATCGACATCCTCGGCAAAAATGGTGAGAACAACACCGAGATGCATGCCATCCTCGCTGAATTCGGCTTGCCCTACCGCTATCCGGAAAATGTCGACAAAGCCGCTCAGCGCATCGATGCCGGCATCACACCGGAAGTTATAGCATCACGCCTCGACATGCGCGACGTGACCACATTCACCATTGACCCACGCGATGCAAAGGACTTCGACGACGCCCTGTCAGTGCGCCGCCTCGCCAACGGACACTACGAAGTAGGTGTGCACATAGCCGACGTCACCCACTACGTCACCCCCGATACCATCATCGAAAAAGAAGCACAGAAACGCGCCACATCAGTTTACCTGGTCGACCGCGTGGTGCCGATGCTACCCGAACACCTCTCCAACGGTATATGCTCCCTACGCCCAGACGAAGAGAAGCTTACATTCAGCTGTGTATTCGAGATGGACGACGATGCTAAAGTGCTCTCACACCGCATTGCACGTACCGTCACCAAGTCAAACCGCCGCTTCACATACGAGGAAGCTCAGGAAGTGATCGAGACCGGCAAGGGCGACTACGCCGAGGAGATCCTGACGCTCGACCGCCTCGCAAAAATTCTCCGGGCACGCCGCTACGAACTTGGCTCCGTAG
>CANPDS010000083.1 GCA_947573015.1 uncultured Muribaculum sp. | reverse complement strand
CATCCGGCCTGATTTGATTTTGATCGCTGTAATGTTATCTTTAGCCGCAACAGCCTTAATGGCCTTTGGTGTTTGTCTATTGTGTATTAAAGTTCCTTCTGCATCAGGCTGCATAGTATTAAGCAGACGCACAGGAATATTATTCAACTTAGCCGGCAGCACACACGTAGGATGCAGTATTTTTGCTCCGAAATATGCCAGCTCTGCGGCTTCCTCAAAATGGAGTTCATGCACGGGTGCTGTATCGTCGACATAACGCGGATCATTGTTATGCATTCCGTCAATATCTGTCCATATCTCTATCTCGTCAGCATCAATTGCTGCCCCTATAAGAGATGCGGTATAATCGCTGCCACCTCGCTGAAGATTGTCAATTTCGCCATATGCATTACGGCATATATAACCTTGAGTAATATACAGATCAGCATCACGATGCTTTTCAAGAAGCGCAGTCAACTTCATGCGAATATATTGAGCATCTGGCTCCGCATTCTTGTCAGTACGCATAAAATCAAGCGCCGGAAGAAGCACGGAATTAACGCCAAGCTCATGGCGTAGATATACATTAAACATTGCGGTAGACATCAACTCACCCTGCGCCAATATTTCCTTTTCCTCAAACAGTGTGAATATATCCTTGGTAAAAGTACGGATATAATTAAAACAAGATGTCACCTCACGAGTAGCCTCTTCTTTAGCTACATCCGATGCATACAGGTCTTCAATTGTACGCATATATGCACTTTCAAGCTTATTGATAGTTTCCTTGGCACCGTCAATATTTCTCTTGTAGAGGTACTCGGATATTTCAACAAGAGCGTTTGTAGTGCCAGACATCGCCGAAAGCACCACAATATTCTTTCCACGCTGAGTAACAAGCCCGGCCACTTCTTTAATACGGGAAGCAGATCCCACCGAAGTGCCACCAAATTTCATTACGTTCATTCTTCCGTTCTTAAATGATTTAATGAACTGATTTTAGCTTATTCTGACAAAATGCCATTAGAACAAGCCACATACAGCATATTATGTAATTAGATGCAAAGTTACAAAAAACTTTTGAGTGACCACATCAATAAGATAATTTACAGATCGAAAATTCACTAAGAGTGCGTTTAAAACCAATTATTTCGTATGCCGAACAAAAGAACGGAACTGCCGCTGCGTTCCCATCACCGTAAATTCATCACCAGCCATCAGGCGCATTGTCTGATCGGCTGTATCAATCAGCACCGATTCACGATCTATGAGTCCAATGGCATTTCTTCGCTCCTGAACCCTCGTGATGGCCACAAGTTTTAGTCCAAAATTATCCTCGATACCAACATCCCCAAGCATCATATCCTCATAAACTTCCGGAATGCGAAACTTTATAATATAATGATCCCGATCAATCGCCAAAGAACTGACATCTCCACCTAATGCCAATTCTCGGGTCAACTCCAGAGCCGCCTGCTGCTCTGGAACAAGAATACGATCCACCTGAAAGCCCCTCAATATGGTTTCATGTATATCATCTACCGCACGGGCAAACAGTTTCTTGACACCTAATTTGCGCAAAAGAGCCACGGTTTTCACACTCGCGCCAAAATTCTCTCCGATAGCCACAATTACAATTTCCACCGAATTAATCGGCAACGCGCCCAAAGCTGCTTCATCAGTGGAATCAAGTATATAAGCAGTCGAAATCTTATCCTTTATCGCCTCAACCAATGTAGCATTATGATCTGCGCCGATCACTTCATGTCCCATTGCCGTCAGGTCAACAGCAAGATTTGCGCCATAAATTCCGAGCCCAATTATAAGAATACGCATGCATATCTATTTTTAATTATAACGTATCCAGCACATCTCTTGTTTATACGCATTCATCTTGGCAGGATGATCCTTTCCCCGAGATATGTAGCCATATCACGACGCAACGTATGCAACTCATTAAGCCTTTCCATCAATACCAGACATTCCGTCTCATTTTTTGACTCCGCAAATGCATTCTTAATCTGACGGTTTAGTTGCTGAATCTGCCATTCAAGAATCGCATCTTTATATTCTATCACGGCACGTGGGACAATATCAGGCAGACGCTCATCATCAGTTGTCACATGCGTATACTTTGTAAAGACTTTGCTTAAAACATGCCGTTCGGCAGCCAATTCAAGGCTTATATTTCTCACTGAATCATCAGGATTTGAGCATAAAACCTTTTCAAGATATGTCATAGTATACTCTCGTAATCGAGCATCATACTCTTCTTTGATATGAATATGCAACTCCCGCTCACGGCGTTCGATCTCAGACAAATCGGAAGCAACCGCCCTGATCTGATTTTCACCCTCTGCAATCGCAGCCTTTCGTTCTTGCTCTATACGGCTTCTATAATCTTTTTCAATCTCAGGCCATTCATTTACTTGCAACGACACAATAGCATTGAAAATCGCAACTAAAACATCTCCGCCAAAGACAGAAGCCCATAACGCAACATGTATTTCACCAGTGTATACTCATATTGATACATAAATCGCCTGAAACGAGCCTCCTCACTATTTCCATCCGGGACATCCGAACTCACAGTATGCGTAGCAAATGATGGCCCCACGCCTGCCGAAACTGAATCGGAAACTGGAGTTTCGTTTTCTTCCGTTGGTTCTCCTATGGATTTTCTCGCACGATCCTGACGAACAGACAACGCGTCTTTCTCTGCCTGTGCTTTACGACGTTTCTCAACCTCCAATGCCACAATGCGCTCATCAATATCAAGACGTCGGCTACACTCTTTTATATATACATTTGCAGTAACCGGATCAGGTATCACCGAAATTGACTGAACAATATCACCTATAGCTCGCGAACGTGCTATAGGATCATTCTCCAATCCTTGAAGCAATATCCCGGTCTTAAACTGAATAAAATCGACCTCATTTGCCGAAATGTAATCTCCCACTTCCGTAGAAGTATGACTTTGAGCAAAGCTATCGGGATCATCCCCCTCAGGCAAAAGAAGTACTTTTATATTCAATCCCTCACGCAGCAGCATATCAATTCCTCGCAAAGAGGCCTTTATTCCGGCTGCATCACCATCATATATTACTGTAACATTATCGGTAAATCTATGTATCAGGCGAATCTGGCCATCAGTAAGAGAGGTGCCTGAGGATGCAACGACATTCTCAATGCCGCTCTGATGCATTGATATGACATCGAGATACCCTTCTACAAGAATACATTTATTATGCTTTACAATAGATTGCTTTGCCTGATATAAGCCATAAAGCTCATTACTCTTCGTATATATGACCGATTCCGGAGAATTGACATATTTTGCCACATCCTTCTTAAGAGTACGGCCTCCAAATGCGATTACCTTACCAGAAACAGAAAATACCGGAAAGATTACCCTTCCTTTAAACCTATCATATATGCGACCGGTATCAGTACGGATACACAAGCCAGTATCTATCAGATATTTTTCATTATACCCCTTATGTATGGCTGCCTCATAAAGATCTGTGGGACGTTCAGCTGCATATCCCAGATGGAATCGTTTAACCATAGCCTCACTGACACCTCGTTGCTGCAAATATGTGAGTCCTATATTTCTTCCATCATCCGTATCAGCAAGATTTGTTTCGAAATGCCGTAGAGCGAACTCGTTTATGGCAAGAAGACTTGCACGTTCGGTTTCACGTTCGCGCTCTTCATCGGTCATTTCATGCTCCTTTATCTCAATATTATACTTGGCGGCAAGATAACGCAGAGCCTCCTGATATGTCATCTGTTCATGCTCCATGATAAAATTGACAGGGCTACCTCCCTTGCCGCAACTGAAGCACTTACATATGTTTTTTGATTTTGATACGGAAAAAGATGGCGTGCGTTCATTATGAAATGGGCATAGTCCCAAATAGCTTGCCCCACGACGCTTCAAGCTGACAAAGTCACTGACTACATCAACGATGTCAGCGACATCCAAAATTCGCTGTACAGTCTCCCTATCGATCTTTTTCATAACGCAAATTTAGCAAATATCCATGATTTTACCTATCTTTGAAAGTTCATATGCGGACCTTGGATACATTCGGCATTGCTTAAATAAATTTGGCATTGCTCTCGACTTATTCGTATCTTTGTTTTTAATTCAGCATTAAATCTGCTGTCTATTTTTGTTAAATAATGAAAGTTACAGATATATTTTCCACACGTAAGTCTACGGGGTTTAGTTTTGAGGTACTTCCTCCACTAAAAGGCCGTGGAATAAACCAATTATTCAAAAATATTGATATCCTCAGGGAGTTCGATCCATTGTATATCAATATCACTACACACCGTAGCGAGATCGTATTCAAAGATACAGCAGACGGATTGTATCGACGTGTAAGCGAGCGCAGTCGTCCTGGAACTGTGGCAGTAGCTGCCGCCATACAACAGAAGTACGACATTCCGGCCGTGCCTCATATAATCTGTAGTGGATTCTCCAAGATTGAGACCGAGTACGCTCTAATCGACTTGAATTTTCTTGGTATAACCAACCTGCTTTTACTGCGTGGTGATAAAGCAAAACATGAATCCAGATTCATGCCGAATGCCGACGGGCACTCGCATGCGTCAGAACTACAACAGCAGATAAATGATTTTAACCGTGGATATTTTATCGACGGTACAAAAATGGATATAATTACCGGCGAGACATTCTCTTACGGTGTAGCCGGATATCCCGAGAAGCATGAAGAGTCACCCAATCCCGATGTTGACCTCCAATATCTGAAACTAAAAGTAGACAACGGTGCCGACTACATCGTAACACAAATGTTTTTTGACAACAGAAAATATTTTGAATTTGTCGATAAATGCCGCAAGGCTGGGATCAACGTGCCCATTATTCCCGGTCTAAAACCTATTACCACAATGTCACAGCTAAATATCCTGCCAAAAGTGTTTCATGTAGATATGCCCAATGATCTCGTAAACGAACTCATGAAATGCTCTGATGACACACATGCAAAGGCTATTGGAGTAGAGTGGTGCACGATGCAGGCCAAAGAACTCATGCAACATAATGTGCCAAGCATTCATTTCTATTCACTGAACGCGACAAGAAGTGTTGAACAAGTTGCACGCAGGATATATTAAAAAATAATTCACATGAGATTTTGCGAGATCCCGGGAAATGAGAATATAAAATCCCGCTTGCGTACTATGGTAGATACCGACCGTATCCCCCATGCGCTGCTTATTGACGGACCATCCGGTGCAGGTAAAATGATGTTGGCAAGAGCTATGGCTCAATATATCCACTGCGAACATCACACCCCAGATGGTGATAGCTGCGGAAAATGCCCGGCATGTCTACAACATCAATCATATAATCATATCGATACCATATTTTCCTTCCCCATAATCAAAGGATCAAGAGACAACCCGATTTCTGATGATTACCTCCCGGAATGGCGACAAATGCTTGAAGATTCACCGTATATGGACTTCCAGCACTGGATGTCATTAATTCAGGCAGGCAATTCCCAACCAGTAATATATGTAAGTGAAGCAGACAGCCTTATACACAAGCTAAGTTTCACAGCACATAAAGCAAAATACAAGGTGGTAATCATGTGGCTGCCTGAACGCCTGATGGTTGAATCCGCCAATAAGTTATTGAAACTTATAGAGGAACCATTTCATGATACTATATTCATTCTTGTAAGCAATGATGGCAAAAATATTCTTCCAACTATATATTCCCGCACACAGCGAGTCGTTGTACATAGACTGCCGGATGAGGTCATAGCACAACAACTTGTCGCCACAAAAGGGATTGCATTCAACGATGCAATGGCATTGGCACACAATGCAGATGGAAGTATGCTTGGATGGGACGGGAATCAATCATAAGATACCTGAAATATTGCCTGCGATTGATACGCGAGAATTTTATAATGAATCTCCATGTACCTCAATTAAATTACCTGCGAGGTGATGAAGCAGTATTCTCAAATAAATTCTCAAGATTTATAAATGAGAGAAATGTTGAAAAAATAGTGCAGGAATTTGATATGGCCATTGCAGATATTGGAGGTAATACAAATCCCAAAATGGTACTGTTCGATCTCGCAGTGAGGATGTGCATATATCTCAAAGCATGAATGCAGTATAAATATAGTTATTTTAAATGCAACCTTTTCTTCGACAGATATCCCATATATATACCTCGAATCATGCAGAGGAGATGGCTGATTTCTGCTTCGTTTTTCCCAACAAACGAAGTGCCACATTCTTTCGTCATTTCCTAAGCCTCGACACAAAACCTGGACTCCCTCAGCTTGAGCCAGATGTAACTACCATAAGTGATTTTATCGCTGACTTTTCAGAGTATGTGGTAGCTTCCCGTTATGATCAGCTTTTCACGCTATATAATCTATACAACAGTTTATCACCTCAGGTTGAAGAGTTTGACAAATTTGTATTTTGGGGAGATATGCTGCTCAGCGATTTCAATGATGTTGACAGATACATGAGTGATGCCACCCAGCTATTTCGCAACCTCAAGAACTATAAAGAAATAAATGCAGACTATCTTACTCCGGAGCAAAAAGAGATCATCAATAAATACTGGGGATATCAATTGCCATTGGATAATATTGACCGTTTCTGGTCACACATAGATAATCCGGAAGACCCACACACAAACCGTGAATCCTTCATGCGGCTTTGGGAGATACTCGGGGGGGGGGGGGGGGGGGGGGGGGGGGGGGGGGGGGGGGGGGGGGGGGCATGCAATACCGTGAAGTGGCAGAACGCTTCCGTAAAATGCAACCTCAAGACATTCCATACCGGAGAATTATAATGGTTGGGTTCAATGTGCTTTCGATATCAGAACTCTGCATATTTTCACGCATCCACGAACTTGGCATTGCTGATTTCTATTGGGATTATTCTTTTCCCGACTCTCTCCGCCATGATAATATGGCCACACATTTCATAGAACGTTATGTGAAACTCTTCCCATCTCGTTATGAACTTTCAACGGATGCCACCGACTGTGCTATTCCACAAATCAACATTGTTGGCATTCCATCAAATGTCGGACAAGTAAAATATACAGGTCAACTGTTGGACAAAATGGTAGCCGATGGCCGAATATCAAATACAGAAAACGCAATTGATACAGCCGTCGTGCTTCCATCCGAAGATCTGTTTATAGAGCTATTGCACTCCTTGCCTCCAGCTATTCCAATGGTCAATATTACCATGGGATATCCACTTAAACTCACGCCCGTTGCAGCACTTCTACGAAGTGTCATGTCCATGCATATTAAAGCGCGAAAAATAAGGGGATCCTGGTGTTTTTTCTATGAAGATGTATCTGATGTGCTCGCCAACCCAATTCTTGCAAGAATTGCACCTGACACATGTGAAGAGATTCGGCAGGATATCGAAAACAAACGGTTATTCAGCATTCCAGCTTCATATCTTGGGGAGAAATGGAGCAATTTAGCTCCTGTATTTTACCCTATTGATGATCTGCATTCCAACAAAGACGTATTTTCATATACCCTTACCTTAGTTGCTTTCCTTGAGAAGCAATTAAAGGATATAATCGGGGTTCAAGCTATCTCAGATACTGCTAAAGCATCGACACCTGAAATATATGATTCCAACAACGGTCCAGATCTGTATCCATTGTACAGTATCGAGGATGAGGATCCTGCACATCTATCCCTTGAAATAGGATTCCTTTCACGCTACCGTCAGAGCGTGGAAATATTGCGAGATACGGCATTGAGATATAATGTGACCATGCACGAAGCCACATTCTTCCATCTGATCAGAAGTGTGACCGAGGCTGAGACAGTAAGTTTCATCGGAGAACCATTAAAGGGCTTGCAGATAATGGGAATATTGGAAACTCGAGCATTAAACTTTGACAATCTTATAATTTTGTCAATGAATGAGCGGATTTTCCCAAAACGACAATTCTCAAAGTCTTTTATCCCAAACATACTGCGCAGATGTTTCGGCATGGCGACGACAGAGTTTCAAGAATGTATCTTCGCATACTATTTCTATCGTATGATCGCAGCAGCACACCATGTCACAATTCTATATGATACCCGCACTGAAGCATTGAATTCAGGAGATATGTCGCGCTACATTTATCAGCTCATCCATCATTATCCTAAAGAAAAAATCAAGCTACTGAAAGCGGCATTTGAGTTGCCATCTCCATCAACCACGGCAGAAATTTCCATCATTAAAGATACCGCAATGATGGAAGTGATCAATGCATACCGTGCAAAAGATGGAATACGCCGATACCTATCTCCATCAGCAATAAACATGTATCTGAGTTGTCCGCTCAAATTCTGCCTACACCATTTGCGTGGCATCAAGGATGGAACTGAAGTTACGGAATACATGGATGAAAGCACATTCGGGCAGGTATTACATCAGGTTGCGGAATATTCCTACAATCACCTGCTTGGCGAGCGCCAAAAGGTATTGGTAACGAGCGAAATATTGGATAAAATGGCAAATGATACCGTTACATTGGAACGGCTCATTACGTCTGCAATAAATAAATTTTATAATCGTCTCCCCGATCAGAATTCACATACAACACAAGAAAACAGTCCATCGTATCATGTAAAAGAGGAATATATCAATCTCACCCCTCTGACCGGTGAGGCTCGAGTGATAGCGGAGATAATGCTTTTGCAAATGAAACTGATGTTTCGTATCGAGAAACAACGTGCACCATTCACATTCATAGCCGCTGAAGATGACTTCAAGGTATCAATACCATTATCCCCCACTCTTTCCATCAACCTGCGCGGAATAATCGACCGTGTGGATTATAAAGATGACTGTATCGAAATAATCGACTATAAAACCGGCAGTGATGAAGTAAATGTAAAAGACCTTGAACATCTTTTTGTAGCCCCCAGCACCACCCAATCACACCATAAGGCCATACTGCAATTATTTTTGTATTGCAATGCCTATAAAATAGCTCATGACTACGCAGGCGCTATTAAACCATTATTACTGAGATTCCGAAAACTCAATAGCGAACATTCCATACCCGAAGTAGTTATCAACAAAGAACCTCTCACCGACTATAGGAATTTAAATAACGAAGTGTTGG
>CANPDS010000082.1 GCA_947573015.1 uncultured Muribaculum sp. | reverse complement strand
AACGAAAGGAAAGAGAAGTAGAACGTCAGCACGGTGGGCCACGGATCAAATGGTAACAGGTCTGTTCTAATTGCCATAATCTTAATGATCCGATATTGCTACCGATGGTTTCGGTATTGATTACAGCACTCCAGAACCAAAAGATTAACAAACAAAATGATTGATAAGCTGCTAAAAATTAATAACTATGATTAATGGGATATTATATACTTATTTTTGGACATGTCGTAAAAATTCTGATGCAGATATAGCGCTGTGTAAATCAATACTGGCAATGGGTAGTCTGACGTCAACGTTTATCGGTCTCCTTTATGCTATCTCGGAGTGGATAAATTACCCATGGATTACTCATATTTTTAGCATGATTTTCGTATATCTAATTATCGGTGTACCAATATTAACAACTACTATCTTGTTTATCTATTTCTATCGTCACAAAAGATATAGAAGAATATTAGCAGATCACAATAAATACAGTGCTAAAAAATATAAATATGTAACAAATGCATATTCTATTAGTGCAGTTGTTGCATGTATATCTTTCCCATTGCTTTTAATGTATCTCGCTGATAATCGTGAAAAAAAGGAAACTGATGAAAGCTATAGCACGGGCCTAACTATTATTGGAGTCTCTACAGACGACACCATCCAAGTCTATCCCAATCCCTCCGAATCCGATCATTAACCGATGAGGAAGCTGCCGACATATCCCATGCTGTTAGCTGTGATGCTTACAGGCTATTGGAGATACCGGTTGTTGGATGGATCGGTGAGGCACATGGTGGATGTTTGGTAGGCTGGAGGTCTATAAATTAGCAGGTAATGTTGGGTTGATATAGCTAATTTTGCTAATTTTGCGGAGAAATTACAACATGCTGCAACGTATACTCACAGGAATAATTATAGTGTGGCTGGGGCTATGTTCCGGTCACATAATGGGTGCGTCTGTAGAGAGTGGCGATTCTATCCTCATTGAATCTGCCGATGCGGTACTTACGGAGGCAGTAGCAGTGCAACCGGCGGAGATGCAGGATTCTGCTGCCATTTCATCATGCGCTGAGCCGTGCCATCCTGAATGGGGCTCAAACTATCGGTGTGAAAATTGGGTGAAGCAGCTTTTTGCCAATGGATTCAGGATCAACGATCCGGGAGTGAACTATCCAAAGTTCATGCGTTTCTGCCTGAACGTGTACAATTGGGGCGACCGTACTTTTAATTCTTATGATCCGGAATATGTGGTAGGCACCGGTAAAAACTGGAAAGCATGCCTTAACAGCCATAACTGGATGCAGAGTTACGGGTTGTTTTTCCCCGACAACCTTAATGTGCGCATGTTCAGCCAGGAGTACAGCGACTTTGGCCCGAGTATCAATTTCATGGCTGTCGGACTGAGCTATACGTTCAATGCCAACGAACTTTTTACCAATCCTCTGGCGCAGCGGCGAAATTTTGATTTTAACTTCACATGTGCTTTGTTCACGTTGCACTATTCCCATCAGTCGAATGATGGTGGTGTGACCATAGAGCGGTTCGGCAACTATAACAACGGGCATCATATATGGAAACGCTTTAACGACGTGCATCAGACCTCGACATTGATCGACGGTTATTACTTCTTCAACCACCGGCATTATTCCCATGCCGCGGCTTACTGCTACAGTAAATACCAGTTGAAGAGTGCCGGCACGCTGATATGCGGTCTCAACTATGAGCGCCAGGATGTGCGCATCAACTTCAGCTCTTTGCCTCCCGATATGCTTGAGTATGTGCCGGAGGGCCGTATGGACTATAATTTTGACTATGCCGACTACAATCTCATTGTAGGCTATGGCTACAATTGTGTGCTCCATCCGCGACGGTGGCTGTTCAACATTACAGCGCTTCCGGCGCTTGGCTACAAGCATGTGTTCCGTCAGAGTTCCGACGGACGCAAGGATATGTTCTCTACCAACTTCAAACTGCTATTCTCATTTGTCTACAATCATAAGGCACTTTTTTCGTCGCTCACCGGACGCTTTGACGGAGGATTGTATCTTGGTGACAAATACACATTTTTCAATTCCAATCTATCGTTGTCGCTTACTGTCGGTGCACGCTTCTGATAATGAGCTGTGCCGCTACCCGACAAGCTCTTACTTGCTATGAGATTTCCTGTCCGTTACCGCTGCAATATATGGTTGGCCACGTTATGGCAATCAGGGGTGGCATTTGTGCTGCTGTGGCTTTCACGTGTGATATTCTTTTATTACAACAGTGATGTGTCGGGTGGGGGGCTTGGGCGTCTTGCCGTGTTGATGTGGCAGGGGGTGCCGTTCGACCTTTCCTCATGGGCTTATTTCAACGCATTGTTTCTGGTTATGCGCTTTATGCCCGCTCCATGGGTGGAACGCAAATGGTGGCTTCGTGCTACAGACTGGATATACTATCTGACTAACGGACTGCTGCTCACGCTCAATCTCGCGGATGTGGCACTGTTCCCGTTCCAAGGTGCGCGGATGCGTTTCGCCGCTATAAAAAGTTTCTTTTCCGACCCCAATCTCGGCGGTATATTCCTCTCATATGCTGCAACGTACTGGTGGGCATTTCTTGTAGGCGCTCTTGCGATAGTTTTGTTGGTATGGCTCTATCGGAGGGCGATTCCAACAGGACTTCCGCGCTTGGCAGAGTCGCGTACGATGGCATGGATTGCGCGTGTAGGTGTATTTGTAATTGTGGCGGCCCTCCTGGTGCTGTGCATGCGCGGACGCATCAGTTTCGTAGGGAAGGGGCTAAAACCGGCCGACGCGGCACGTTCGGTGGAGAGGCTTAGCGAGATGAATGTGGTGCTCAATACTCCATTCAATCTCATCCATTCCTTCAAGGAGAAGCCGGTACAGGTGCTTACATACTTTACTCCGGAAGAGCTTGCGGAGCGTCGTAATCCGGTAGTGGTTCCTGCCGACACGTCCGTGGCAATGACCATGCGCAATGTAATGCTTATCGTGATAGAGAGCGGAGGCCAGCATTGGATCGATGGCCTCAACAATGCCCGTGGAGCTGATCCGCGCGGATTAATGCCTTTTCTTGACTCGCTTGCAGAGAAATCGCTTGTGGTGCGGTATAATTTTACCACCGGTCGCCGCAGCAACGAGGGCATGACCGCAATTCTTGGCGGATTTCCTATGTTTGAGCCATTTATCTATATGGGCTCACCCTATGAAGGCAACGCGGTAGATGCCATGCCGGCATTGTTGCGCAGAAAGGGGTATACCACGAAATACTATACCGGAGCCAATCATGGGTCGTTTGCAATCGATCAGATGGCCATGATGATGGGCATGCAGAGCGTGTCTGACCGTGAGACATATGGTGATGACCGCGACTTCGATGGAGTGTGGGGCATTTACGACCATGCCATGGCCCGATATGTTGCCGGTGATCTGGAATCATTGGCGCAGCCTTGGTTGGCATGCTGGTTTACGCTGTCGAGCCATGCTCCTTTCAAGGTGCCTGCCGGCTGGAACAGTGGCGGCTATAAGTCTCCCGAGGGATCGATGGAGCGTGCCATGGAATATGCCGACCGTTCGCTGGCCTATTTCTTTGAGATCGCGCGCACATGTCCGTGGTATGACAATACTTTATTCGTGGTCACTGGCGACCACGGGTGCCGTGACCTTCACGGCACCATGTATGACACTCCGTGGCTCTACGCTTCCATACCCATGATCATCTTTGATCCGTCGGGAGAGGTGGTGACACCCGGAGAGATCACTGACCGCGTGATGTCGCAGGTCGATACCGGTGCTACTATACTCGGATTGCTGCATTATCCTGATGCATATGTGTCGATGGGTTGCGATGTGCTGTCTCTTGCTCCTGACGAGCGCCACTACGCTATTTACAAGGGCAATAATCTGTATCATATTATATCCACACATCTTGTTGTGGAATGGGATGGGGTGGCCGATACTCCTGTAGCCGTATTTGATATCGTTGATGATCCCGCTATGGGAAGCCCAGTAGCCGCCGTGGCCGGTAGTGATGTAGCTTTAGAAGCGGAGGATATGATTGATTATGCCAAGGCTTATCTACAGGACTTTACACATAGGCTTACCACCAACTCGATGAGTCTGCACGATTGATTGCATTGGCGTTCTCATCAGGGATACGCCTCATAAAAAGCGGTAGCCTCCTTCTCCGGAAAGGGAACAAGGCTACCGCTTATGATGTAGGAGCAGGATGTTATTTCTGTGCGAGGGAAATGATGAGATTCTTCCCATCTTCATCCTCTGCAATCACGAGCTTGTCTTCGCGGGCGAGCCAGCCAAGAGCGAGCATAAGTTCTTTGTCTTTAAGCTTGGTAGCTTTACGGAGCTGAGCCAGTCCGAGAGCTTCAGTCTCACATAGGGCGTTCCATACCAATCCGGCATTGTAGCCGATAGTGTCGATGTTCATTGTTTTATGTATTTAGAGTTGGACAATATAATTCTTAGTGGTTGTAATGTCTGTAAATGAGATGCTGTACAAAATGTCGATAGGAAAACGTTGTAGCGTTTAATCCGGTTGCAAATTTACAAACTTTTATAGTTTTTTAATACATACTTTTAACAAAATTGGCTGTTGAAAAGTTTAAAAGCTCCCTTACGGCGGATTTTTATATCCGAAGTATAAGGGAGCTTATGTGCTTTATGGAAGTTTGCCTACAGGCCAAGAGTAAGGGTGGTAAAATAGCGGAGTTGCCCACCTACGGCATATTGAGGCGCGTATTGCAGGGTTATATAGCCCTTGTTGGGCGCAAACCATGTGGCGCTGAGCGACGTGCCGTTGTTGGTGTAGCTGACCGGTGCACCATATATTCCGGTGAAGTTGCCGTAGAGCGAATTATAGCGCATGGGATCGGGATAATTGGTGGAATAAATGAATTCAGAGCGGTTGAGCCCTCCCGTGCTGCCGTAATATAAGGTGGCATCGGGCCAAAGGTAATTATATGTATTTACGTCGCGCAGATACACGGTATTGTTGGCATATCCGTCGACTTGATACCCGGAGTTGACAAGAGCGTTGATGGAAATGTTGAGCGCAGTGCCGAATGTTATGCCGAGAATAGTCGACAGCACTGGTGCGGTGGGGCGCGGACGCCATGAACTTGGAGGTACCGGGCGATGCCATGGGCGTGCTACCGGGCGATATGGCCGTAAGGGAGGTGCTCCCCAGTGGTTGCCGGGAGGTGTCGGACGGTGTATGTTGCCCGGGCGGTTGGGCATATTGGGTCCCATTCCCGGACCTGCCGGTGTGGGAGGACGCATGTTGTGGGATGGTTGCTGGGGGCGTCCGTTGCCAGGCTGAGGCCGTGTGGCCGTGGGCTTGTTGGGACGTGACGGTTGCTCAGGTCCGGTGCCAGGGTTATGGGAGCCCTGCCCCGGGCAGTTGTTGTTTACGCCATTTCCGGGACGTGAATTGTTTGTGCCGGGTCGTAGTCCTTGGTTATGGTTACCATTGTTTGGGCGTGTTGCCGGATTAGTGGTCGGGCGGTTGTTGTTGCCGTTAGAAGGGCGTGTTGCCTCTCCATTGTTTGATCCGGATGGTCGGAAATTGCCATATTGTGGTGCTGACGGCGCACGTCCTGCGGCGTTATTGTTGTGTTTGCCGCCATTTTCGGTACGGTTGCCTGCGCCTCGGTGCTGTTGCCGGCACGCGATGGCGCTGACTGTGAGGATGAATGGCCGTTGCCTCGACCGCTGCGGTGCTGGGCTTCAAGACCCAGAGGTGACATGGCGAGCGCGGCACAGATGGCAGCGATGGAGATGTGGCGGAATAGCGGTGTCATAGTCGTAAAGCTATAAAGTGTGATGCCCTGCCGTAATAAATATCAGAGGGTCTATATACATAAGATGCCGGATAGCCGTGAAAGTTTAGCCTTTATTACATAATAAATGTTAATAGCAGGTCGTGACGTCTATCTGCGGTTTTGTGCAGAGCCTTTGGCGATTATGAGTGTTGGAATTCCGAAGGTGACATGCCTGTGCAGTGCTTGAAGTATTTTCCGAACGATGATTGGTTGGGGAAATTCAGCTCATAAGCTATCTGTTGGATGTTTTTCCCTGAGAAACGCAGCATATTCTTGGCTTCGAGTATCACATGCCGTGATATCCAGTGGGCTGCACTGTAGCCCGTGGTCTCCTTTATGATGAGCGACAGATACTTTGGGGTTATGAATAGGCGGTCGGCGTAGTAGCTTACCGAGCGTTGCTCGCGGTGGTGTTGCCGCACGAGCCGCAGAAAATCGTTCACATAGTTCACCCGGCGGGAACGTGGCGTTTTGTCGTCACATTCATAATCTGTGTGTCGCTGACGGTCAAGTTCAAACAGTATGTAGATGAGGTTGGCTATGAGGTTGCGTGCGATCGACATGCGGTAGGGACTTTCTACAGGCATATCGGCATTGTCGCGCAGCAGAGACAGGTAGCGGCGCAGCAGATCGGTATCGGTCGGCGACACTTTCAATATAGGCGATGTGTCGGGATTGTACGAATGGTGGCCGATTGCGTTTGGGTCGATATTTACACTCTGGAGGAATTGCTTGGATATAAACAGCATGTATGCCTCCATGTCGGCTATGTCATCGCAGTGCAGACTTACCGATGTGTCGGGCGCAATTACCATCACGCTGTACGACGGCACTTCAAATGTGTCGAGATTGATGGTGACAGATCCTGAGGCATTAAGCATCATTATGAATGCCACACCGTCGAAGCACCATGGCGAGCCGACCTCATCCGGGCTGAGGTCGCCCGGTTCCACGCGCGCGAAAATATACTCTTCGCCTAATGAACTGAAGTCGCGTGCAAAATTGCGTATGTTGTGTAATGTACCGAGCGGTTTTACGTTGGTCTGCATGGATTATTTATTACAACCTCTAAACACCATTTAAATCCCGGCGACAGGAACTTGTTCCACTTCCGGACGTGAGGATGGCTGCGTTGGAGCCGGAGTGAGCACTTCCTCTTCAGCCGGTGGAGTGGTGGCATTGAGCACCGGGCGGTGGAGATGTGTGGTGTCGGGTAGTTCCACAGGTTCTACCTTGTCGATGATATTCTTGTGCTCGCCGCGCCATGGTATTGTGCCGAGATAGTGTTTATAGGTAACGATCACCTCTCTGCCGGCATTCTTGTAGCGCATAAGCTCTTTGGCTACTTTTTCTTTCTCTACGGAGAAATCGAAGTCGCGCATGTAGGTTTTAGTTGAGTCAGCTATAGCGCTCCCGACAATCATCTCACCCTCCCATGTCTTGAACACGAATCCACGGCACTCCAGATTGATGATATATCCCCGCTCCTGTGCATCGACGGTGTAGGGACTGAAATAGCGTATCCAGAATGCGGCCACAAGCACTACTGCCATAAGGCAGAGCGTCCACCAGAGTATGGTCCGAGAGCGACTCCGGCGTTTGTGTGGCTGTTCGGGTCCGGAAGGCGATTTGGGGTTCTCGTTATCGCGTGAGAATGTTATGGTAGGACGGCCATCTTTTTCCACGGCATCTACCATCACTTCATCCTCGCGTGTGAAGTTGTCGGGTTTTGTATCGAAATTAAAAGGCATGTCAGTTGATAGCGGATGGTTTGAGCTTGCGGCGTCCTATGGAGATCGCTGCGAATGTGAACAGGCCGAGCACTATGAGCAGCAGTGTCTGCATGCCCATCACCAGATTAGCGAATGATCCGGCGTACTCCTCCGTAAGGCCCGGTATATTGTCGCTGTATAGTTTCAGTCCGAATATGATGGCCCATTGCCAAGGGCCGATACCGCCGTTGGAGGGCACACCCATCGATATGCTCGACAATACGAAGCATACGAGCACGGCTATGGCTCCATATTGCATCACTACATCAGTAGTAAGGGGGAATGAGAAGAATGCCACATAAAGCTGCATGAAGTAGCATCCCCATAGAGCTACGGTGAGTAGCAGCCAGCGGCCTTTATGAGGCATCTTGACAATTACGGCGAATCCCTCCCATAGTCCGCGTGCTATGCCGAAGAGCTTGGCCACATGCTTGTTGCTGCGGAAGTGCCACAGGCCCCACCATGTTGCGGCGCACAGAACTAATATTCCGGCCCATAGCCACGGCGATGTGAGTAGGTCGGCGATGTGGCGGAATGTGTCGCCGCTCTGCGACAGATAGAGCACGATCTGACGATGGGCAATGATGAAGGTGACGAATGTGAGCAGCAACACAGTTACGGTGTCAGCCAGACGGTCGGCCACCATCGAGCCGAAGACGGTGGTGAACGGGGCCTTCTCGCGCTGCGCTATGTAGCCTGTGCGCCATACTTCACCGAGGCGAGGGAATACAAGATTGACAGCGTAGGTGCCGAATATGCTGAGCGTCGTGTCCCACAGCGATGCATTGATATGTAGCGCGCGCAGCTGAATGCGCCAGCGCATGGCACGGAACACGTGGGAGAAGATGCTTGCCACCAGAGCCAGCCCGATCCACCAGAAGTTGCAGTCGCGGCGGATTATCTCCATCATCTCCGAGAAGTTGATATTGTGGAACAGCAGCCAGCATAGCCCCACTGTAATCACCAGCGGAATGCCATACTTCAGCAGATTGTTGAGTATCTTATGCTTCTCAGGCTGTGGAAGGCCATCAGCCATCTGTTCATCGGATTGTGTCGGTTGCATAGCGGTGCGATATGGTTGGTCAGATACAAAGTTAGCATATTTACTGTGTTAACGGAAATCACCAGTCAAAATTATCGCGATTTTAGCATTCTCTAATTTTAAATAAAACTGAGACTTAATACAAAAAGATATTTATGATGCTTTATGTGTTAAAAAAGATAAAAGGATACAACATTAGATATCGAGTAGCTATATTTGTAAATATTAACATCTTTTTAAGTATATGCATACTGTAGTTAATAAACTAACTTGTGCCTTGTCTCTAATAGGACTTATATTCTTGACATCTCTTATCATGAGTGGATTTTGAACTGTGCTCGTGAATTTAATAAGTATGCAACTGCTCAAGATCAATTTATTGACTTAACGGATCGTTATATTCGTGATAGATTAATTGCTAATCCGAGATTGCCATATTCAAAAGTGCCAATCAAGATGGAAAGAGTATTTTTGAATAACTAATAACCGTGCGATGTTATGAAATATCCCTACTATCTGATTATGTTAAGAGAGT
>CANPDS010000081.1 GCA_947573015.1 uncultured Muribaculum sp. | reverse complement strand
CGATGCACCGATGCTATATACCGGCTCATGGATGTGGTTCAAACCGCTCAACATCCATCTTGCGCTTGGTGTTGACGGCATTTCGGTAGCCATGCTCCTCCTGTCGTCGATCATTGTGTTTGCCGGCAGTTTCGCTTCATGGAAGATTGATCCGCTGCCACGCGACTTCTTCCTTTGGCTTATCCTTCTGTCGACAGGTGTGTTCGGCTTCTTCATCTCGATCGACCTGTTCACAATGTTCATGTTCTATGAGGTTGCCCTTATCCCGATGTACCTGCTGATCGGCCTCTGGGGCACCGGTCGCAAGGAGTACAGCGCAATGAAGCTTACCCTTATGCTTATGGGTGGTTCGGCTTTCCTCCTTCTCGGTATACTCGGCATCTACTATCACTCGGCTCCCGAGGGTGGTGAGCTTACAATGAACCTCTTGCAGATATCTGCCAACGAGGCTATCCCACATAGCTGGCAGTATTTCCTCTTCCCGATGACTTTCGTAGGATTCGGTGTATTGGGTGCTATGTTCCCATTCCACACATGGAGTCCTGACGGTCATGCTTGTGCCCCGACTGCAGTGTCGATGCTCCACGCCGGTGTGCTCATGAAGCTTGGCGGTTACGGATGCTTCCGCGTTGCCATCTTCCTGATGCCTCAGGCTGCCAATGAACTGGCATGGATATTCCTTATACTTACGGGTATCTCGGTAGTCTACGGCGCGTTCAGCGCATGTGTGCAGACCGACCTCAAGTATATCAATGCCTACTCTTCGGTAAGCCACTGCGGTATGGTGCTCTTCGCTATCCTCATGCTCAATACCACAGCGATGACTGGTGCTGTGCTTCAGATGCTCTCACACGGTCTGATGACTGCTCTCTTCTTCGCACTTATCGGTATGATCTACGGTCGTACCCACACCCGCGACATTCGTCTCATGGGAGGTTTGATGAAGATTATGCCTTTCCTTGCTGTCTGCTATGTAATTGCAGGTATGGCATCTCTCGGTCTGCCCGGTCTGTCCGGTTTCGTTGCCGAGATGACGATTTTCGTAGGATCTTGGGAACACACCGATATGTTCCACCGTGCATTCACCGTTGCCGCATGCTGCTCGATTGTAATCACCGCAGTCTACATTCTGCGTGTCGTGGGCAAGCTGCTCTTTGGTCCTGTGCAGGATGAACATCATCTGTCGCTTACCGATGCTACATGGTGGGAGCGCCTTTCGGCTATCACACTTATAGTATGCGTTGCCGGTCTTGGCTGCTTCCCCGGCTGGATCAGCAATTTGATTCACACATCATTCCTCCCCATTATCGAAGTTCTCACAAAGTAAGATAATAAGATATGGATTATTCACAATTTCTGGTCATGCATCAAGAGATAGGATTGCTGGTCCTCATCTTATTGGTCTTCCTTTTCGACACATTCAGCTCACGTCAGGCACCACGTGGTCTCTCGATGTTCACCATCTGCCTGTTTGGTCTGGTGACTCTCGCCGGCTTCGTATATCCCTGGGATAAAGAAGTTGCTACCGCATTCGGCGGCATGTATGCAACTTCACCGGTGATGACCGCCATCAAGAACGTGCTTAACATCGGTGCGCTTATCGTGCTGATTCAGGCCAAGACATGGGCCGACAGCGATTTCATGCGTGTGCGTCGCGGCGAGTTCTACGAACTGCTGCTCATTACCCTTTTCGGTATGTACATGATGATTTCAGCACGCCACTTCCTGCTTTTCATCATTGGTCTGGAGACCGCATCGCTGCCTCTCGCAGCTTTGGTGGCCTTCGACAAGCATCGCTACGAAAGCCATGAGGCTGCTGTAAAGTACCTGCTCACAGCCGTGTTCTCATCGGCAATCTTCATGATGGGTCTATCGTTCGTATATGCCCTCAGCGGTACTCTGTACTTTGCTGACATTGCAGCTGCCGCAAGTGCCGACGGTGGACTTATGCTGATGCTCGCTATCGCATTTGTTATCGCTGGAATGGGTTTCAAGCTATCGCTCGTACCATTCCACCTCTGGACTGCCGATGTATATCAGGGGGCACCCACTACTGTCACATCATATCTGTCGGTGATCTCCAAGGGAGCGGCTGCTTTCTCGTTCTTCGTTATCATGATTCAGGTATTCGGCCCATTCTACAGCAACGCCTGGGAGTGGATGCTCTATGCGCTGATCATCCTCACAATCACCGTGGGCAATCTTTTCGCTCTGCGTCAGAAGAACCTCAAACGTTTCCTTGCGTTCTCATCAATATCTCAGGCCGGCTATATCATGCTCGGCGTGATTGCCGCCACTACTCAGGGTCTCGGTTCGCTGATATTCTACATTCTTGTGTATATCTTTAGCAACCTTGCTGCTTTCGGTGTTATCCAGGCTATTGAGAACAAGACAGGAAAGGTCGATATGGACAGCTACAACAACCTCTATTCGACAAATCCGAAGCTTGCATTCACCATGATGCTCGCCATGTTCTCTTTGGCTGGTATTCCTCCGTTCGCAGGCTTCTTCAGCAAGTTCTTTATCTTTGCCGCAGCAGCCGAGCCAGGTACTCCTGCTATCTACGTGCTTGTATTGATAGCCCTTATCAACACAATCATTTCGCTTTACTACTATTTGCTCGTGGTAAAGGCTATGTTCATCAACAATCAGGAGACTTGTGTGATTCCCTCTTTCCGTAGCGAATGCTCCGAACGTTTGGGTATGTGGGTATGCGTGGCCGGTATCATCCTGATTGGTCTTGTATCATGCATCTACAATGGTCTCATTGAGACATCTGTGATGAACCCTGAATATATCTTCGGTATATTCGCAAACTGACGATAATTCTCTGAAATAAAACTACCCCTCCCTATGTTAATATGCTGGACTTCAGTATGTTAATGGGGGGGGGTAATTTGTTTTTAATATTTTCTAATTTGTTATGAACGAAACGATTATTAAAAAAGGCATCGGCTTTATTTTTCTTTCTGCGATGCTGCCGGCTACCATGTTCGGTGCCGACCTCTCTCTTACTACGCAGGGTATGAACTATGAGGTGACGTTCATGTCGCCTCAGATTGTGCGTGTCATGAAGACTCCTGTCGGTACTGATGCTTCTGGTGAGCCAGACTTTGTGGTTGTAAAAACTTCCGAAGGGTTAAATGTGGATAGATCGAGTGTGGGCAACAAGACCACTCTCACTGCCGGCAATCTGCGCGTCGTTGTCGATCGAGAGAGCGGTGCTGTGGATTTCTATAGCGTCGGTGGCCAACATCTCCTTAAGGATAAGGATTATGGCACGAGTTTCACTCCGAAATGGGATGGGCAAAAAGCCAACCATACTGTGCGACAGTCGTTCCTACTCGACAAAGATGAGCCTATATTCGGCATAGGGCAGGTTGGCGACGGAAAGTGGGATCGTCGCGGCACGAGCTATCATCTCCAGAATGAGAATATGTTCACTTACTCCCCGATGTTCGTATCGCCCACTAAGGGATATGGTGTGTATTGGGACAACTATTCGATAAGCGATTTCAAGGATAATCCTCAGGACCTCTCCCTTGAGGGTATCGGTAACAAGTCGGACTATTATTTTATTTATGATGACGGCACACCATCCGGTGTGATTGCCGGACTGCGCGATCTCACCGGACAAGCTCCCATGTTGCCTCTCTGGGCCTATGGATTCTTCCAGAGCCGTGAGCGATATATTACGCAGGACGAGGTAGTCGCCACATTCAAGAAATTCCGCGATCTAAAGGTCCCTATCGATGTGATCATACAGGACTGGCGTTATTGGCCGCAGATCAACGGCACCGACAGTCTCTGGAACGGTCACTGTTTCGACCCGGAGCGTTTCCCTGCTCCTGAGAAATTAGGCAAGGATATACATGATATGAATGGTCGGTTGCTTATAGTCACATGGCCTGGATTCGGTGCCGCTTCCGAACCCTATCGCAAGATGGAGGAGAAAGGACATATAATAGATTTCTACACTTTCCCGGGTGGCAGTGGTGCCAAGCCTTATGATGCATATAGCGATGACGGACGCCGCATGTTCTGGGAAAGTCTTGATAAAGGTGTCTACTCAGTGGTTAATAACGATGGCTGGTGGCTCGACTCTACCGAACCCGACCATATCGACCGCAAGGCTCGCGATTATGAAGTGCCTACCGCTGCCGGTGCATATCAGTCAGTAAAAAATGCATTCTCACTTATGCAGAACAAGGGCATATATGAGAATCAGCGTGAGAAGAGCGACCGCAAGCGTGTGATGACGCTCACACGCTCTGGTTTCGTCGGACAGCAGCGTTATGGAGCCAACACATGGAGTGGTGATATCGAATCGCGTTGGGAGGTGCTGCGCGACCAGATTCCCGCAGCCCTCAACTATGCATCGATGGGCATTCCATATTGGAATAGTGATATTGGTGGTTTTTGGGGTGGCCGATGGAGAGACAACGGTGGCTTCTCCAATCCTGAATGGCAGGAACTATATACCCGTTGGATGCAGTTCGGCACATTCTGTGCCATGATGCGCAGCCATGGCACAGGTATTCCACGTGAGATATTCCTGTGGGGCGACCGTGGCACTCCTACCTTCGATGCTCAGGAACGCATGATCAAGCTACGTTACCGCATGCTGCCATACAATTATGCCACTGCATGGCAGGTGACATCCAATGCCGGTGGATTCATACGTCCGCTTTACATGGATTTCGCCGCCGATCGTCGCGCTGTCGCCACCAGCGATCAATATATGTACGGAAAAAGTTTCCTCGTAGCTCCTGTCACAGAGTACAAGGCACGCGAGCGTAAGGTATATCTACCTGAAGGTGCTGATTGGTGGAACTTTTGGACCAATACACGCCACTCCGGAGGGCAGAGTGTCAACACCGCGGCCGCCTACAACGAGATTCCGCTTTATGTACGTGCCGGAAGCATAGTGCCTTGGGGACCCGAAGTGCAGTACTCCGGCGAAAAGCCGTGGAAGGATCTTGAGATACGTGTATATCCAGGTGCCGACGGTGAGTTTGCACTTTATGAAGATGCTGGCGACAGCTATGATTATGAGAAAGGTGAGCGCACGGTGATCAATATGAAGTGGAGCGATGCAGACCGCACACTGACAATCGCCGATCGTGAAGGACAATTCCCCGGAATGCTCAAGAACCGCAAGTTCCGGGTGGTACTGATGGGTGAAGGTAGTGCCGTCGGCGACAGTGCCCAGCCAGCAGGTGTCAATGTAAGCTACTCCGGTAAAGCACGAACAGTGAAGCTATAAATTAGACCAGACACTTATAACATAGATATGGCGCCCCGTTGATGGGCGCCATATTTTTTCAACCTTGCGGTATATTTGGTGCGATTCAGGTGTGTTAATTAACATGCGATTCATGTAGGAAATGCGCATGATATGCCGGAGGATTGGTGGAAATGTATTATATTTGCAAAATATTTTGATATTTTAATATAAATTAAACCAATAATGAATCATTATCACAGAGGTCTCTATAGCTTGATGGCTATTGGAGCTATGATGGGTATGGAGGGTTGTATCGACCATGACTATGACCTGTCGAAAGATATTGACCTTGTAGTGGAGGTAGGAGGAGAGATTACTCTCCCGACGAGTAGTGTCGCTCCCTATACGATGAAAAAGATTATGAATCTTCCGGAGGATGGGAGCAGTTCTATAAGTCCCGACGGAGAACTTTACGGTCTTGCGCAGGGCGATTATGTACTTGTGCAGAGCGGTACCGGCAGTCACTCTGTATTCTCGATTCCGGTAGTCAATATCACCAATCTCTCCGCGCCCGGAGCCACACAGAATCTTAATGTTTCGTTCTCTGGTCTGCCATCCGGCACACAGCTTCCGGCTCTTGGACTTATCATCGGCGGCAGTGGCCAGACATCGGCCACCGAGCAGAATGTTGACAAGATAGTCAATACCATTCACATGAGCCAGACCAATGTCAATCCCGATCTCGTGAGTCTCGACAAGGTGGGCATGGCTGTCAATGGCGAGTTCAAACTCTGGTGCGACATCAATGGCACACGCCCGACTGCAACCATTAAGCAAGGCTTCACCGTATCGTTTGATCCGGCTCTTTCGCTTGAGATCGTTTCCGGCAACGGCAACTGTGAGTTCCGCGGCAGCGATCTTGTGTTCACTGCCGACACTCGTGTGAGCGAACTTGATCTCACTCTGCGTATCACCGGACTCGACTGCACCAAACTTGCTTCAGGACAGGGCCTTAAAAACAATACATTTAATTACGACGGCAATATCACCACTACCGGTCGCATCGATGTGGCGCCGACCACCATATCGGGAAGCAGTGTGAATGTGGGCATCAATACTTCGTTTGCCATCTCATCCGCTTCAATCACCAGCGTCACCGGCGTTGTCAATCCTAAGATCAATATTGATAATACTTCATTTGCCATCAGCGATATACCCGACTTCCTCAACGATGGAAGCTCGCGGCTCGATATCGCCAATCCGCAGGTCTACCTTACTGTCGATAATTCCTCTCAGGCTTCGGTTGATGTGAGCGTTAGACTCTCAGCCGTGTCGGACGAAGAAGGTGTGCTTAAGACCGTCAATGTCAGTGGCGTGCGCGTAGGTCCCGGCCACAACGTGATCTGCCTGTCGCGTACCGGCCATGGCAACCGCAGCGACATCACATCAAATGTTACCGTTTCGGATCTCAGCGAACTGATCGCACGCATTCCCGACCGCATTGAGGTGAGCGATTGTCAGGCCAAGGTGGTGCAGCAGCCTGTTGAGTTTGTGCTCGGTCCCGACTACACATTTACTACAGCCAACGAGGTGCTTGCTCCTCTGGCCTTCGGGTCTGGCCTAAGCTTCACTTACAACGATATCGAAGAGGGTTGGGATGAGGATCTTGATGATTACAACTTCAAGAAGATCAACATCACTGCAGTGACCAGCAACACTATTCCTCTGTCTATGACACCCAATGCACGTGCCATCTTCAAGGATGATCCCAATGGTATCCGTTCGCGCGAGGTACGCGTGAATGTCTCCGGAGGTATTGCTGCCGGTACACTCGCCAATCCATCGGAAAGTACATTTGTAGTAGAGATTGTAAGCGAGGTAAATTCGCTGGCAGGTCTCGACGGTATCGAATATAGCTTCACCGCCGACTCTCCCATCGCCGGAGAGCCACTCAACGTGCGCCAGTCGCTTACAATCACCAAACTCAATCTTACGATTGCCGGTGGTATCACAATGGATCTTAACGACTAATCCAACCATCTCCAAAACGAAAACATTGCAATGAAGCATAAAATATATGTAGCGCTGGCAGCCGCTACCTTTGGAATGGCTGCTATGACAGCCACTGCGCAGGAGGCTCTTCGTTCGGCCTACTTCTTGCCCGGCTATAATTTCCGCCATGAACTCAACCCGGCCCTGGCTCCAGAGCGTGGCTACGTGGCTCTTCCTGCCATAGGTGGTCTCAACGTTGGACTCAATAGCAATATCGGTCTGAGCACATTCCTTTATCCGATTGGTGGTGGCCAACTCACCACTTTCATGAGTCCCACGGTCGGCACTGAAGAGTTTCTCGGCAAACTGAAGGATAAGAACCATTTCACCGAAAGCATGAGCGTGAATCTATTCTCGCTCGGATTCCGTGGGTTCGGAGGTTACAACACCATCAGCTTAAGTGTGCGCGAGAATGCATCGGTTGTCATTCCTAAAGATATGTTCGCGTTCATGAAGCGAGGTATGACTGGTGCGTCTACTCACTACAACTTTAAGGATCTTGGTGTTAATGCCAATGTCGTAGGTGAGGTAGCTCTCGGCCACAGTCGCCGTATCACCAAGGATCTGCGCGTTGGAGCTAAGGTTAAGGTATTGCTCGGAGGTGCCAATATCAATGCCCGTATCAGTGATATGGATATCACCCTTTCCGATCAGATATGGCAGGTGAAAGCTCAGGGAGAGATGTCGGTGGCAGCCGGCAAAGGTCTGCGTGTGCCCACCAAGTATGAGCTGGGCAAGGAACCGGCCAATTCTCCTGATGCCAATATGATTGATTGGGGCGAACTCGACTATGACAAGTTTGGACTGTCGGGTTTTGGTCTTGGATTTGACTTCGGTGCCACATATCAGCTCCTTCCCGAACTCGAACTCAGTGCCGCTGTGCTCGATCTCGGCATGATGACATGGAACAATGTGATAAAGGGTGAGACTCCAAACACCGTATGGAGCTTCGAGGGATTCAAGGATATCAGCGTCGATTCGTCCGATCCCAACTATGAAGAAAACAAACTTGGCAATCAGTTTGAGAATATAGGCGATGACCTTGAGGACTGCACCAACTTCCGCCGTACCGAAAGCGGAGCGTCGCGCACATCAGGTCTCGGTACTACTATCAGCCTTGGCGCTGCCTATACTCTTCCGGTATGGAAAGGTCTTGTGGGAGGTCTGCTTCTCACTCAGCGTATCGATGGTATATACTCCTGGACCGAGGGACGCGTATCTGCCAACCTTATTCCATGCGGATGGTTTGACCTTTCTGCCAATTATGCACTCTCATCGTTCGGCAGTTCGCTTGGATGGATCATTAATTTCCATCCAGCAGGATTCAATATCTTTATTGGAAGCGACTATCAGTTCTATAAAGTTACCGAGCAGTATATTCCCGTCGGCAATGTCAATGCCAACATCCAGTTTGGTATCAACTTTACTTTCGGCAAGCGCAAGCGCGGTTGATTACCGTAGCGTAAGATATCCGCAAATATAAGGATTGTTACAATCTAATCATGCGCGGGATATTGCCAGAATATTCTGGCAATATCCCGCTTTTTTTCGTATTGATCATTATCTACCGATAAAGAAGTAGCTATTCTGCTAAATTATAAATCATAAGCTGTATAATAATCGCATTGTATGCGCACGCCGGGGTGCGTGTCCAGGTCTCGATGACATGCAGACATATGTTACAATGCAATAAGGCTATCCGATATCGGATAGCCTTATTGCATTGTAATCGTTAGAAGTAGGTTGTGGTTTTCAGGGAGTATCTTGAATTCTGGCAGTTATTCTTTTAAACCAATTATATTGTTAACCAATCAATTAAACCAATCATTTATTTCTTAACCTTAGAAATCTATCTTTAGATACAAAGTAATGACTTTTTTAGAGCTGGATTGAGCGGCTTAGGCC
>CANPDS010000080.1 GCA_947573015.1 uncultured Muribaculum sp. | reverse complement strand
AACGCTTAAACAATCGTCAATAATCCTCAAGACGCTACTTTGTGTGCGCCCTTTCCGGCGCACATCATAGACGCTGCTTCAGAGTTTGTTAAAAATAAGTAAGTCTTATTTCACAGGAATTGTGATGCTTGCCGGTCGTACACCGGGAGCAGTGGCAGTGAGCGTCACCGCACCACACGGATCGGACGACTCTACAGCAGGAATCCCTTCAATAATCGCGGTACAACGACCGGAGAAAAGATGCATCTGGGGCTTCTGTAGAGCATCAAGTGAAGTCGCATCACCATTGGCCGATGCACGGAATGCACCCTGCCCTTTAACCTTGAATTTAACAAGACGCGAATCCGACGGACAAAGATTGCCATCACGGTCTACCACGCTTACAGTGACATAAGCGAGCGGACGATCGGCATTCTCTGAAACCGACAATACGGTATGTTCCACACGTGCCGGCTCGGCCACCGAAGGAATGCATCCGGCAGACAACACGAGCGCATACGGCTTGCCTGCCGTACGCACGGTTTGTTGCATGGCCTCATTTCCATTTTCATCATAGGCCACAACGCGTATCTCACCAGGCTCGTAAGTCACATCGTCCCACACCAGACGATAACGACGTATAAGTGCCAACGGGTCATTATCCTTAGTGCGTTCAACATCTGCGGCTGAAATCTTGCGGCGACGTCCCTGGCTAACACCATTGATCCACAACTCTCCTTCCGGGAAATCGGTATATGCTATCACAGGTGTGATCTGCCCCTCACGCCCCGGATGCGTCCAGTGCGGTGACACATAAAGCGTGTGGTCATCCTTGCGCCACTGCGAACGATAAAGCCAATAGCGATCCTTCGGGATTGAGGCAAGATCAATGATACCAAACAACGAACTATGGCTCGGCCAGGCATCGGTGTTATACGGAGAAGGTTCACCCAGGTAATCGAAACCAGTCCACACGAATTGTCCCATAGTCCATGGATAGTCATCGGCCAAAGCGAAATCCACTTCGGGTATATTGGCCCATGCACACGACTCAACCTCATAGGCATTGCTCTGATGGTCGGGATATGTAGCTTTCCCGGATATTACCACCGGCCATTTGTACGCTCCGCGCGAACTCACAGCAGAAGCCGTCTCCGATCCGAGCACTACCCGCTGGGGCAATGTCTCAAATGCATCCTTATAAAGATGTGTGCGATAGTTAAGGCCAGGCACATCAAGTGCCGCTGCAAAACCATTGTCGAGCACACATGCGACCTGATCCATACCGGCGGTAACAGGGCGTGTGGGGTCTTCACGATGGCATATGTCGCGCAACCATGCCGCCACTTTGGCTCCATCGGCAGAACATTGTGTAGGCACCTCGTTGCCGACCGACCACATCACTACCGACGGATTGTTGCGGTAATGACGTAGCATCGCCACCATATCGCGTTCGGCCCATTCATCCCAGAAACGGTGATAACCATTCTGGCACTTGGCAATCTCCCATTCGTCGAATGGCTCAACCATCATCATAAGTCCCATCTCATCGCAAAGTTCCACGAGCTGCGGATCAGGCATATTGTGGGAAGTGCGCACAGCGTCACATCCCATCTCCTTAAGCATTGCAAGCTGATGGCGCAGAGCGTTGCGGTTGACAGCAGCTCCAAGCGGCCCAAGATCATGATGATTGCATACACCTTGGAATTTACGCAGATAAAAACCATGGTTGGGTATCACCTCAACCGTACGTATGCCGAAACGCGTAGATACAGAATCGCACAGATGTCCAGTTCCATCATATATGCGGCTAAGTGCCGTATAAAGCACAGGAGCTTCAGGCGCCCATAATGCCGGATCCGTCACTTCAATGTTCTGCTCCACAAGAGCCACAGCAGAATCGCGTCGCACTATAGGAGTTCCACTCCGGGCCACAGTGCGTCCGTCGGGGCCTACAATCTCGGTGTCGATACGCATTCCACGTGCCGAGAGCGGAGCTTCTACCTCAGTGCGAATGTTGACCGTAGCAAAGCCATCCATCACATGGGGAGTGGTGACATGCACACCCCATACCGGTACATGGATCGAATCAGTAGTGAGAAGATGCACATTGCGATATAATCCTGCGCCAGGGTACCAACGGGAACTGAATGGAAGATTTTCAAGTCTGACAGTCAGTATATTATCCTTCCCATCAGGATTTAGATATGGAGTGACATCGAAATGAAATGAAGCATATCCGTAGGGCCACTCTCCAACCTGACGGCCATTGACCCACACTTTTGCCTCACTCATAGCACCATCAAACACAATAGTAGCCAGCTGTCCTGGCTCGACATCGAAGGTGCGCCGGTACCATCCGGTGCCCATGTAAGGCAAACCGCCTGTACGTCCCGTCTTAAGTGTAGGAGAAGTCTCTCCATCCTGCACCACCATCACCGTCTGCAGGTCATGGTTGATATCAAATGGCTTATCAATAGCCCAATCATGTGGTACTGTGACACTCTCCCACCCTTTTGACTGACTGAGATCATGGGCCGGATTGGTTACGTCACCAAGATGAAACTCCCACCCTTTCCGTAGGGTGAGAGTTTCACGTGCCGGAGCGGTCAACGCTGCTCCAGCCAAACATATAAATATTACTGTGCTTATTTTCATAATTTTACAGATGCTTTGAGAGGCAGATCGGCTGACGATGGACCTACACTGATACAGAACTCACCCGGCTCCACACGGAAATCATGGCAGTCTATATCATAGAAAGCAAACGCATCCGGCGCAAGAGTAATCTCCACGCGGCGTGTCTCGCCCGGCTTAAGATATATCTTATCGTATCCCTTAAGCTCTTTTTCAGGACGAGGCACGGAGCATTCAGTATCGCTGACATACACCTGAGCTACATCAGCTGCTGCCATCCGCCCGATATTTTTCACATCAAACGATACAAGTACGCTGTCCTGCCCAAGGACTTTCACGTCGAGACCTGAATATTCAAATGAGGTGTAACTCAATCCGTAACCAAACGGGAAGAGCGGAGCGGTGCCCATGCGGTCATAACCACGATAGCCGGTGAATATACCATCACCATAATCAATACGCGGTGACTCACCACGTGGCGATGATGTAGCATGATACCAAGCATCACTTGGGTTGTCCTCCTGCTTACGCTCTATACTGATCGGGAGTCGTCCGGAAGGGGATATCTTGCCGGTAAGTATCTCAGCCAAAGCAGTACCACCCTCCTGACCGGGATGCCATGCCATGACAATAGCAGGCACAGAATCCATCCATGAATCCATCTCTACAGCACCGCCGGCATTGAGCACCACTACCACATCAGGATTGATTGAAGCAACATGTTTGATAAAATCCACCTTATATTCTGCCATTCCGAAAGGACGGTCGAAACCCTCACCTTCTATATCACTGTCGAAACCCGTACACAGCACTACATTGTCGGCGCGCCGCAGTTCCTTGGTAAGCATACGCTCGTCAAGTTCAAGTAGCGAAAAGTCAACACGGGCTGTCGATATATTGTCGAAATACTCCACACGGAGCGACATAGGAGTACCGGCTGCTAACGGAAGCTGTACCTCGCGCGATGAATAGGAATGATTGCCCCAGTCACCTGCAACAAGCGAATCGTTGACAAACACACGATAACCGTCGTCACCTCCGATATGAAGTTTCAATTGACGGGAATGATCAACTGGAGCCACCCAGCCAGTCCATCTCACTGAGAACGCATCATCGGGCATGGCGGCACATGGTGAGCCGTTATCCCAATCGAAATGCACCGCTGAATCGCTTCGCACCATCACGGGCTCTCCGGTAAAGGTTTTGTTTGGAAAATACTCACCTTTGAATCCGTGCTCGGTACACGTTGAATCATTCCATACATCATTCACGATATCTGAGAAAAGCACGCTGTCAGTAAGCAGCACAGTGTTGCGGCGCATAGCCTGCATTGCACCGGCTGGAGTAGAGCTATGGAACGGACTTACAAAACCACTGCCACCACCTGTTGTGATTCGGTCGGCATGAGGTCCAACAACTACAGTGCGCCCTTTAAGGGGTAACAGATTTCCCTCATTTTTAAGCAACACGATACCACCACGGGCCGCATCGAGTGCAGTCTGGGCCGAAACCGGATAGTCAAGCGAGATAGTAGAGTCGCGCTGTTCACGATCGAGTAATCCAAAACGGGAATAATTGCGGAGCAGACGCACCACCTTATCGTCAACCACAGCCTGCGACACCCTTCCGGCGGCAATCGCATCTTTGATCTTCTCAGGAGTGAACCACACGGCACGTGGCATCTCCAGATCAAGACCGGCGTTAGCCGCACCAACTGTATTGTAGACCGATGTCCAGTCGCTCATAAGTATTCCGTCAAATCCCCACTGGCCTTTCAGCACCTCATTGTTGAGCCATGCATTTTCTGTGGCATGCACACCATTCAGTGGATTGTAACTGTTCATTACCGCTCCTACACCAGCCTCCACTGCCTTACGGAAAGCGGGGAAATAGATCTCATTGAGCGTGCGCTCATCGACCTCACTCGATGCATGATGGCGGTTCCACTCCTGATTATTGGCAGCGAAATGCTTCACAGTAGCCATAACGCCACGCGACTGCATACCCTTGATATATTCGACAGCGGTCTCAGACGCAAGATAGGGATCCTCGCCCATATACTCGTAATTGCGTCCGCACAGCGGCGAACGATATATATTCACACCAGGACCAAGCATTATGCCGACACCACGGGCACGGGCATCATCGCCGATACTCTCACCCACACGACGGGCTATGTCGCGATCCCACGAGGCAGCGGTAAGTATGCCGCACGGAAAAAGTGTGGCATGCGGAGCATGATTGCGTACACCCTGCGGACCATCGGCCAACAGCACACGTGGAATGTCAAGACGCGGAATCGCGCGGATTGAAAACGAAGTCTCTCCCGAGAGCAGAGATATTTTCTCATCAAGTGTCATTTTCGACACAAGTTCGCGGGCACGGGCATCATGGTCTACGGCATATAGCGGCGTAGATATAATGGCAGCGAGCGATATCGCTGCCATTTTGTAGAGTTTCAATTTCATGTGCAAAAGTTTACTCCATTACAAGATTTACAGTATGCGGACCGACCATTACCTTGTAATCGCCAGGTTCAAGGATACGGTTGCCATCCGAATCAGGGAATGAGAGATCCTTCATAGGATCAATTACAAAAGTAAATGTAACGGTCTCACCGGGTTGCAGTTCTCGTTTCTCAAAATGCTTGAGTTCCTTTACGGGACGCGTGATGGAACATGCCGGATCTGCAATATACCACAACACAGCCTCGCTTCCGGCACGCTTTCCGGTGTTGGTCACAGGGACGCTTACCTTGATTTTGTCACCCTTCTTAAATGTAGTGGTGCTCACGGTAGGTTCGCCATAGGTATATGTGGTATAGCTCAAGCCATATCCGAAAGGATAAAGCGGTTCGGAAGAGATATCCTGATAAAATCCCTGATGATGACGTCCCGATTTACGACGGTTATAATAAATAGGAATCTGACCAGTGGAACGAGGGAATGTTATGGCCAGTTTTCCTGATGGATTTACATCACCGGCAAGTATCGAGGCTGCAGCCTTGCCACCCATGATACCAGGTTGCCACACCTCAAGAATTGCATTAGCCAGCGGCTCAAATTCAGTGATGTCAATGGCACGGCCATTGCTCAGGAGCATAACAACCGGTTTGCCGGTAGCAGCGATAGCTTTGGCCAATTCAAGTTGTGCTTCGGGAAGAGCTATGGTGCTACGTGAACAGTTCTCACCGCTCCAATTCCACTTTTCACCAAGGCATAGCACTACCACATCGGCCCAACTGGCAGTATCTACGGCCTGAGCTACAGATGCAGCACTGATTGAGTCGATAGTGACACACCCTGAAGCAAAACGCACCTCCGCTTCAGGAGCGAAACGATCTACAATACCTTGATAGAGCGATATTACCGGTGACTTATCACCATGCCCGAACCAGTTGCCAAGCATTGAGGAAGTACTCTTTGAGATAGGTCCGACGACAGCGATACGCGACTTACCATCCAAGGGTAGAAGATTTGTAGAATCATTCTTAAGGAGTACCATTGTCTCTGCGGCAAGTTGTTCAGCAGTAGCCATTGCCTCCGGCTTGAGGAAACGGTCGGGATAATCGGCGGTATATGGGTTGTCGAACAGACCGAGGAGCATTTTTACACGAAGCACACGACGTACCGACTCATCAAGAAGGAACGGATCCACTTTACCTTCCTCCACAAGCTCGGCAAGATACTTGTCGTAGGCGTGGCTCATCATATCCATCTCCAAACCGGCGTTGAACGCACGCATACCGGCTTCTTTTTTATTGGCAGCATGCCCTTGATTGATCAGCTGCTCAATAGCACCCCAGTCGCTTACTACAAAACCTTTATGATTCCAACGATTTTTAAGAACCTCAGTCATCGTGTAATGGTTAGCCGAACCTGGTGTTCCGCTTATGTCATTGAACGAGCTCATCAACGTTACGGCACCTGCATCCACACATGCCTTATAGGGTGGAAGATAAGTATCCCAAAGAGTCTGCGGAGAGATTTCGGTATACACATAGTCACGTCCGGCCTCCGAGGCGCCATAACCCACATAATGTTTCAGACATGCAGCAATAGTGGTGCTGTCATCAAGCGATTTACCCTGATACCCACGCACTGTAGCCGCACCAAACGCACCATTTGCATAAGGATCCTCGCCATATCCCTCAGAGACGCGTCCCCAACGCGGATCACGTGCCACATCGATCATCGGTGAGAATGTCCAGTCAACACCCGACATACGTCCCTCGGCCGCAGCATATGAAGTCATTTTCTCCACGAGAGGCACATTCCACGAAGCAGCCTGCGCTAATCCAATAGGATATACCGTACGGAAACCGTGGATCATGTCGTAACCAAAAATACAAGGGATACCGAGACGTGATTCCTCCATGCAACGGCGCTGATATGAATTGCGCAGCTTAGGATCAGTAGGGAAATATATCACCGATCCAAGTGTCGGTGGAAAATTGCCCGGGACCTCTCCGATATTGTTGACATTGGTGTTGCGTCCAAGCACATACTGGTTGAGCTGCATCACTTTTTCCTCCATATTCATACGAGAGAGAAGATCCTCCACACGGATCTCAACAGGTACAGACGCATCTTTATAGAGTGGAGATGAAGGACGCATATAAGAGAGATCGGTAACTTGCGAAGGACGACGCACTGCGGCATCAGCGGCAGCCTTGGCCACAGCAGCAATGTCGGCATTCATCCCCTCTGGGATGTAACTGTTGAGTGTTACATCACGTCCGGTAAGGGCTCCATACCATGCGCATGCTGCGGTAAAACGCCCCACGGTAAGGTCAAGATGGTAACCATCCCGATTGAGATTATCGCCAAGAAATGAAGTACGGGCATTCTGTATGGCAGTTCCGGCAGGCATTATGTATTTAATCTTGCGCTTACGGGCGATTTTATCTACGGCCCCCACAATACTGCGATACATGGAATCCTGATCGCAGCCATAATTTTTGAATCCCGTGTGGGGTGCGCCTTTCTGATATGCCCAGGTCTGATGAAGCATGAGCTTCGCCTTATTCGGGATGCGTGCCTTCACATAATCCTGCAATTCCGGCAGAGAAGCTATCCATGTGCTATACTGACCAGACATAGGGCTTGCCTGCTGCATGCTCACATAGTCCCATGGTTCATCGGCAAGAGCCTTGGCAAGAGTAAAATTTTTAGTCTCCACTCTCTTGCCGTCGGCACCGACTTTCCGATATACATAATCAGCCTTGTCGGCGCGAGCATTGTTGACGTGGCGCTCCAACGAGCATCCACCAATGTACATGTTGCCTACAATCAATGTATCGCCATCTGCCATGGCAAGTTCATGCAGATGATTTTCGATTGCATCACGGGAAAAACTGTTGCCAATAGCAAGCACACGCAAAGTGCGCGCTGAGATGGCAATCCCGCTTAAAACGATAATTAAAAAGGATAATAATAGTCGACGGTATGTCATGGTTGGGGTTAAGAATATAATGATTGGTTATTATTAAATAGTCCGGTCTAAATTATTATGGCTATTATGTAGAACAGCCACTGATTTTAAGAGGGTGTCGTTTAATACTTAAAGCACGGTATCTCCTACAAATATAGCGATTATTTGCCTGATTTTTTCATTTGATAGAAATCATGCATGACATGCCATGCCTTTTTACGGTCGCCACGGTCACCGACCAGTCCTTTGCGGTTCCAACCCTCCTGATTTACAGGATGGAAACGGAACGGAGAACGGAAATCATAGAGTACCCATGGCGACACACCGGCAAGGTTGGGTATACGCTGCATCATGGCGAGATTGTCACGGTAAAGCCTTTCCTGATAATCTTCACTCCATGAGCTTACCTCCTCGGCGCTCCCACTCTGCCCATAGAGAGCCTCGCCACCAAACTCTGATATTATGAGGGGCTTGTCGGCAGCAAAGTCCCATACACACTCTTCCGGAGCAAGTGGCCATGGTGCATACCAACCCATGTATTTGTTGACTGCCACAACATCAAGCAGAGCGGGTATATTGTCAACACCTGTAAATGTGCGTGACTCCTTGTTGTAAAACACATTATCGAATGCAGCCGTAACGAGCCGCGATGAATCAAGGGCACGGACAGTATCGATTAGCGCTTTCACAAACCGGTCGCGCTCAGGCGACGGACGAGTTTCATTTGCCACACTCCAGAATGCCACGGCACAACGGTTCTTGTCGCGTGTGATCATCTCTGTCATCATGCGCTGTGCCTTAGCCAGAGTAGCGCTGTCGGTAAAACTGATACCCTGCCATACTGGTATCTCCTCCCACAGCGCAATTCCACGCTCTTCGGACAAGCGCACTATATGCTCATTCTGTGGATAATGGGCTGTGCGTACCATGTTCACACCAAGCGCCTCAGCCTCATCAATAAGCTGACGGGCATCCTGAATGGTACATGCACGACCCATACGCTGAGGTATCTCCTCATGAAACGATACGCTACGCATAAACTGCGGCTTACCGTTGACAAGTATGTTCGTGCCATCGACACCAAGCGTGCGGAATCCGATACGCTCGTTCACCGTGTCGCCTGGCATAGCTACGGTCACATCATATAAAACCGGGTCTCCGGGAGCCCAAAGCTTCAGATTTTTCGCCCGGAA
>CANPDS010000079.1 GCA_947573015.1 uncultured Muribaculum sp. | reverse complement strand
CAAACGCCGGCATGAACCAGTTCAAGGATATCATCCTCGGCAATACCGCTCCAAAGCACACCCGTGTGGCCGATTCACAGAAGTGCCTGCGCGTCAGCGGTAAGCACAACGACCTTGAAGAGGTAGGAATGGACACATACCACCACACAATGTTCGAGATGCTCGGTAACTGGTCGTTTGGCGACTATTTCAAGAAAGAGGCTATCGACTGGGCGTGGGAATACCTCGTGGATGTGCTCGGACTGGATCCCGCCAACCTCTACGCCACAGTTTTCGAAGGCTCGAAAGAAGAAGGTCTCGAGCGCGACGACGAGGCCGCATCATATTGGGAAAAGCATCTCCCGGCCGATCATATCATCAACGGCAACAAGCACGACAATTTCTGGGAAATGGGCGATACAGGTCCCTGCGGCCCCTGCTCGGAGATACATATCGACCTGCGATCCGATGAAGAGAAAGCAGCCATACCCGGACGCGATCTTGTCAACCACGACCATCCTCAGGTAATAGAGATCTGGAATCTCGTATTTATGCAGTACAACCGCAAGGCCGACGGCAGTCTCGAATCACTTCCGGCAAAAGTAATCGACACCGGCATGGGATTCGAACGTCTTTGCATGGCGCTTCAGGGCAAGAAGAGCAACTACGACACCGACGTCTTCACTCCGCTTATATCAAAGATCGGCGAATTAGCCGGAATGGAATATGGCAAAGACAGCAAGGTCGACATAGCGATGCGCGTAATTGCCGACCACGTGCGCACAATAGCATTCTCTATTGCCGACTCTCAGCTGCCAGGCAATGCTAAGGCCGGCTATGTAATCCGCCGTATCCTGCGCCGTGCCGTACGCTATGCATATACATTCCTCGGACAAAAGCAGGCTTTCATGTATCGCCTCGTCGATACACTTATCGAAAGTATGGGCGAAGCATATCCCGAGCTTCCCAAACAGCGCGAACTTATCATGCGCGTTATCAAGGAGGAGGAGGATTCATTCCTGCGCACTCTCGAAAATGGCATCCGACTGCTCGACAATGCCATTGAACAGGCACGCGCAAAAGGCTCCACCGAGATTTCAGGCAAAGAAGCATTCCTGCTTTATGACACCTACGGCTTCCCACTCGACCTCACAGAACTTATACTCAAAGAGAACGGCATGACTCTCGACCATGAGGGATTTGACCGCGAGATGGCCGAGCAAAAGGCCCGTGCACGCAATGCCGCAGCCGTCGAGACCGGCGACTGGGTTGTTGTGCGCGAAGGCGAGCAGGAATTTGTAGGATACGACTCCACAGAGTGCCCCACCCACATCCTCCGCTACCGCAAGGTTAAGCAAAAGAACAAGGAATATTACCAGATAGTACTCTCCGCCACCCCATTCTATGCCGAAATGGGTGGTCAGGTAGGTGACCGAGGTAAACTCGTAAATGGCGACGAGACAGTAGAGATATACGATACAAAGCGCGAGAACGGCATGGGTGTGCATCTCACAAAATCACTTCCATCAGATCCATCCGCCACATTCCAGGCTGTGATCGATGAGGAAGCCCGTGAAGCGACATCATGCAACCATACTGCCACACACCTCCTTCATGAAGCCTTGCGCACTGTGCTCGGAACACATGTGGAGCAGCGCGGCTCATTCGTATCTCCCGATCTGCTCCGTTTTGACTTCTCTCACTTCCAGAAGCTCACTCCCGAGGAGATCGAGCAGGTAGAACGCCTTGCCAACAAAGCTGTGCGCCGTGCAATTCCGCGCGACGAACATCGTTGTGTGCCCATCGACAAGGCTCGCGAGATGGGAGCTATGGCACTATTCGGCGAGAAATATGGCGATGAGGTACGCGTGATCCGCTACGGCACCTCCGTTGAACTTTGCGGTGGCACACACGTGGCCAACACCGGCAACATCGGCATGATAAAGATCATCTCCGAGAGCAGTATCGCCGCAGGCATCCGACGTATCGAGGCCATCACCGGCGCACGTGTCGAGGATGAGCTAAACAACATCACCCACACACTGAAAGAGATCTCCGGACTATTCAACAATACCCCCAATCTCATTCAGGCCCTTCACAAATCTATCGACGAAAATGCAGAGCTGCGCCGTCAGGCTGAAGAATATTTCAACGAGCGCGTCAACAATCTTACCGACAAACTCCTCGCATCAGCACGCGATGTCAATGGCGTGAAAATTGTGGAACTGACCGGTGTACGTCTGCCGGAAGTTGCCAAAGGGGTTGCTTTTGCAGTACGTGCAAAATCGCCCGAGCACACCGTATTTCTGGCTGCGACCGTCGATCCCGCAGGCAAGCCACTCCTTACTGTAATGGTTACCGAAGACCTAGTGAAAGAGGGAATGAATGCATCCACAACCGTACGCGAGGCCGCAAAACTCATCCAGGGCGGTGGCGGCGGTCAGCCAGGATTCGCACAGGCCGGAGGCAAAAACAAAGATGGCATAACAGCAGCTTACGAAAAGCTGAAATCCGTACTCGGATTCTAAGAAACTGAAGTCATCTTGACCTCAGTTTCTTAGAAGGTCTGATTACATAATAAAGTCAACAATTACAGAGCGTAGTTCATTATTATTTTGATGGACTACGCTCTTATAATTTGACCCATATAATATATACCAACACTTATGAAACTTCTCCGACTACTACCGGCCATTCTCTTTGGGGCCGCCACCGCGATTGCGGCAGAATGGCATCCCGACACACTTTTCCCGGATTATCAGGCACGCACAGTCGACCAGGGACACGACTATGACGGCACCGTTCGGTCAACCATAATACGCAAACAGGCAGCATGCAACGATTCCCGCAAAGGCATACTTTACGTACATGGCTACAACGACTATTTCCTGCAACCGGAGATGGGACGACGTTTCACCGACTCATGTTATCACTTCTACGCTGTAGACCTGCGCCGATATGGGCGCTCGCTAAGCGAAGGTGATCCGCGATTCGACATACGCGACATGAGCGAATATTTCCCCGACATCGACTCAGCAATAGCCGTCATGAAACATCAGGGTATCGACACAATCATACTTATGGGACACTCAACCGGAGGACTTACCACATCGCTCTATATGGCCCAAAAGCCCGATACAGCCATCCGCGCCCTTGTGCTCAACAGCCCGTTCCTCGACTGGAATCAAAGCAAAGTACAGGAGAAACTGCTCATACCGATAGTGCAATGCATAGGCCGTTGGTGGCCACGTCTGAAAGTAATGCCGGGCGACAACCCCGAATACCACGCATCAGGTAGCACACGTGTCGAAGACGGCATCTGGACGATCGACAACGACTGGAAACCAACCCAATGGCCGAGCATAAACGCCGGATGGATACGCGCCGTGGACCGGGCACAGGATGTAGTGCAGAATCACCCCGACATAAAGGTGCCGATACTGCTTATGCACAGCGACCACACTTACCGCGAGGGCGACCGCAAGTCGCTGCGCGACAGTTCCGACACAGTGCTCGATGTAGCCGACATATCGCGTTACGGCCGACAACTTGGGCCGGAAGTCACGGAAGCTACCGTCAAAGGGGGCACTCACGACCTCGTGCGTTCAGCTCCAGGCATACGCGAGGCTACATACCGCACCATGTTCGATTGGCTCGACCGCAAAAAGCTATGATTTTCGGGAAATTATGCGTACCTTTGCACCCGAATTTCCAAAACGATATAGATTACCATAAAATATGATAGCGGTCAACAATTTAGGCCAACAGTTTGGCAAGCGAGTACTTTTTCAGGATGTCAACCTGAAGTTCACCCCGGGCAACTGCTACGGCATCATAGGTGCCAACGGAGCAGGCAAATCTACACTCATGCGCATCCTCAGCGATGATCTCACCCCGACACATGGCAACGTGACACAGGGACCGGGAGAGCGCATGTCGGTGCTCGAACAGGATCACTTCAAATTCGACGACTGCACCGTGATGGATACCGTACTCCGCGGACACACCGTACTATGGGACATCATACAGGAGAAAGACGCCATATATGCCAAGGCTGATTTCTCTGATGAGGATGGCGTACGCGCCGCCGAACTTGAGGAGAAGTTTGCCGAACTTGAAGGATGGAATGCCGAGAGCGATGCAGCAGCATTGCTTAGCGGCCTTGGCATAAAAGAGGACAAGCACTATATGCTTATGAAAGACCTCAGCGGTAATGAGAAAGTGCGTGTGCTTCTGGCAAAAGCGCTCTTCGGCAATCCCGACAACCTGCTCCTCGACGAGCCCACCAACGACCTTGACCTTGACACCGTGGCATGGCTTGAGGATTACCTCTCGAAATTCGAGAACACTGTGCTCGTTGTGTCACACGACCGCCACTTCCTCGACTCCGTGTGCACACATACTCTCGACATCGACTATAACAAGGTGACTCTATTCGCCGGAAACTACAGTTTCTGGTACGAATCGTCACAGCTCGCACTGCGCCAGCAGCAACAGCAGAACAAAAAAGCCGAAGAAAAGCGCAAGGAACTCCTCGAATTCATCCAGCGATTCTCGGCAAATGTGGCCAAGTCGAAGCAGACTACATCACGCAAGAAGATGCTTGAGAAACTCAATGTCGAGGAGATACAGCCATCATCGCGCCGCTATCCGGGCATCATTTTCACTCCTTCACGCGAACCGGGCAACAAGATTCTGGAAGTACATGGTCTGGAAGCCTCTGTCGATGGCGAAGTGCTGTTCAAGGATGTCAACTTCCAGATTGAGAAGGACGATAAGGTTGTGTTCCTAAGCCGCGACCCGCGTGCCATGACAGCCCTGTTCGAAATCATCAACGGCAACCGAAAGGCCGATGCCGGCACTTACGATTGGGGCCAGACTATCACAACAGCATATCTGCCGCTCGACAACTCCGCGTTCTTCAACAGCGATCTTAATCTTGTCGATTGGCTATGCCAGTGGAGCAATGATTCAAGTGAGATATATCTGAAAGGATTCCTTGGCAAAATGCTATTTTCCGGCGAAGAGGTACTCAAGAAAGCATCAGTGCTATCCGGAGGTGAGAAAATGCGCTGCATGATAGCACGCATGATGATGACCGATGCAAACACACTCATACTTGACTCCCCCACCAACCATCTCGATCTGGAGTCGATTCAGGCGTTCAACAACACTCTCCAGGCCTTCAAGGGCAACCTTCTCTTTGCCTCACATGACCACGAGTTCATACAGACGGTAGCCAACCGCATCATCGAACTTACACCCAACGGCATCATCGACAAGATGATGGACTACGATGACTATATCACCGATGAGCGTGTGGCAGCTGCCCGTGAACGCATGTATGCCAAATAAAATACACTATAAATATCAATAATTTCAGACAGACACTTATCTGACGATGGTAAAGCATATCGTAATGTTCAAGCTCACAGGCACAGCCGAAGAGCGCCTTAAGGTAGCAACTCAGTTTAAAGACGCACTTATGGCACTTCCAGAGCAGATCGACGTTCTCCAGAGCATGGAGGCAGCAGTAAATGAAAATCCCGATGAACAATGGGATGTAGTGCTCACCGCAGTCGTTCCAACCATGGCCGATGTAGAGGTATATGCCAAGCATCCGGCCCATGTAGCCGCCGCCGCTCTTCTTGCTGGCCACAAAGAGCTACGTGGATGTGTCGACTACGAATTCTGACAAGTAGCGGTTCAGAGGGCGTTTGATAATAAATAGCCCCTTTTAATATGGGCGACCACCCTCAACCAATTTCTGCATAAAAACCACATACGCCGATATGTCACATGACATATCGGCGTTTTTACATCAATTTACATAATAGAAATATATTTTCACATCTCAAAAGCTCCAAATCTTTAACAAAGTCATTATCTTTGTATCCGATTTTCAACAACAGACGGTATTTACTTGTATATATATAAGTAAACTACTCATACTAACTTTACACGTATTCTCTTATGGCCGCAAAGGCTCAATTCGGAAGTAAGATAGGACTTATAGCCGCTACGGTAGGATCTGCCGTAGGTCTTGGCAATGTATGGCGTTTCCCCGCCGAAGCACAATCCAATGGTGGAGCCGCATTCCTGCTGTTGTACATAGCTTGTGTGTTTCTGCTCGGTATTCCGGTAATGTTGGCTGAATTTTCGCTCGGCCGAGGCCAACGCAGTGATGCTGTAGGTGTATTCAAGCGCCTGTCGCCACGTTCAAAATGGTGGATCGGGGGTGCAATAGCCATTCTGGCAAGCTACCTCATCCTGTCGTTTTACATGGTGGTGGCCGGATGGACACTCGAATATATGTGGCAGTCAATCACAGGTGCACTTTATGAACCCGTATCGAAGGTTGCGGCACAAAGTGGTATTGACGCTCTCGACATACAGTTCAAGGCCAAAATGGAGGAATATATTCTTCAAGACATACGACCTTTGGTAATGACTTATGCTATGCTCGCCCTAAATCTCGGAATATTGCTGATGGGAGTGCAGAAAGGTATCGAGAAAATGTCCAATATATTGATGCCCATGCTTTTCACATTGCTTCTGATATTTGCCTGCGTATCCCTTACCTTTCCGAAAGCTGCTGAAGGCCTTGAATTTTTCCTGCGTCCGGATTTCAGCAAGATCAACGCATCCGTAATAATGAACGCATTAGGGCAGGCATTTTTCTCACTCTCACTCGGCATGGGCATACTCATCACCTACTCAAGCTATTTCCCAAAAGACACCAGGCTCACACGCACGGCTGTGACCGTCTCGCTGCTCGACATGCTTGTGGCCGTGATGATGGGGATAATCATATTCCCGGCAGTAAAATCATTCGGACTTGACAGCGAAGGCCTCGAAGGTGCAACGCTCGTGTTTGTCACACTTCCCGAAGTATTTGCTCAGATGCCATGGACTCAATTCTGGTCATCGCTTTTCTTCCTGCTTCTGATGGTTGCGGCTCTGACATCCACAATCTCGCTTGCCGAAGTGTCGATAGCCTTCATGCAGGACCGCTTCAGAATGCGCCGTACTGCAGCATGCCTCACTGTGATTCTGCCCTTGTTTATCCTAAGCACAATCACATCACTCTCACAAGGCTCTCTTGCCTGGATACAAGTGGCCGGGATGAACATATTCACGCTCCTCGACACAGTGGCTACAAACGTCATGCTACCTGTAGCCAGCATAATCACCTGTATATATATCGGATGGTTCGCACCCAAAGGCTACCTCCGTAATGAACTTACAAACGGCGGCCTAATCACATCGCGCACATATCCGGTCATTGCCGGTATCATCCGCTATGTAGCTCCCGTGATCATCGCCCTGATCCTCATAATGACCTTTATATAAGAGCTTGTTTAATCAAGAGTACTGAATATGTCTACACAAAGAGCACAATTCGGCACACGACTGGGCGTAATTGCAACTACTGTCGGTTCGGCTGTCGGTCTTGGCAACATATGGCGTTTTCCCTACGAGGCCGGAGCACACGGCGGAGGAGCGTTTCTATTGATATACATCGGATTTATATTCCTTATAGGAGTACCTGTGATATGTGCGGAATTTATAATGGGACGTGGCACCCGGCGCAATATATTCGGCGCATTCCGCACCCTCCACTCCAACCGCTGTTGGGCATGGGTAGGATATATGGGTATCCTTGCGAGCATACTTATACTGTCATTTTATTCGGTGGTTGCCGGATGGACCATCGAATACCTCGTGGAGGCTGTCAGCGGATCACTTGACACTGCCGGAAACGGAGCGGAGCTGCACAACCGCTTTGATCATTTCGTGTCAGGATGGCGTCCGGTTATGTGGACCTTGGCTTTCCTTGCTGTAAATGCGGTAATACTGTTTCGTGGCGTACGCGGAGGAATTGAGAAAGCATCCAACATACTGATGCCGGTACTATTCGTTATTCTGATAATTTTTTGCATCAACTCATTGCTGCTTCCCAAGGCCGGTGAAGGACTGTGGTTTATGTTTCATCCCGACTTCTCCAAAGTTGATTCCGGCACATTGATCGGAGCGCTTGGGCAGGCATTCTTCTCATTATCGCTCGGTCTGGGCACACTAATGACCTACTCGAGCTATTTCTCCGACTCAACTCCTCTTGTAAAAAGCGCCGTCACTACCGCCTCACTCGACACCGTGGTAGCCATACTCGCCGGTATCATCATTTTCCCGGCAGTATTCACTTATGGCTGCGAACCGGCTGCCGGACCCAAGTTGGTATTTGAAGTGCTACCGGCAATATTCCATCAGATGCCGGGTGGCACGCTCTGGGCCATTTTGTTTTTCTTTCTGCTATTTCTTGCATCGCTCACATCTACCATTTCAATGAGCGAGATATGCATAGCTTTTTTCTGCGAACAGACAGGAATGTCACGTCGCAATGCTACATTGCTCAATACGGGCATCGCCATGGGACTTGGCACACTTTGCGCCCTCTCTTTCGGCCCGATGAGCAACTTCACTATTGCCGGACTTACGGTGTTCAATCTATTCGACTATCTATCGAGCAACATACTGCTTCCCCTTGGAGGTATGCTCATATCCATATTCGTAGGCTGGATTGTCGACCGCAGACTTGTGCGGTCACAGCTCGCAGGCACCGGCAATCTTCCTCACCTCCTGCTCCGGGCTATAACATTTTGTCTGCGCTATGTAGCCCCTGCCGGCATACTTCTGGTATTCCTTTCCGGACTCAACATCATATAGCCTCTCGCAAGAATTTTGCGCATATGGAGAATTTTGCTTAAGTTTGTCTGAAGATTTTCTACACCAAAATATCCATTTATCCAACTTACAGCAATGAGAAGCAATCCTGAAGAGTGCCTTTACTGCACCAACAACGAAACTCTCCATAATCTGATGATCGAAATAGCCACCCTCAAAGTATCGCGGGCATTTCTTTTCAAAGAACAGACCTATCGTGGCCGTTGCCTTGTGGCATACAATGGCCACGTAAACGACCTGAATGAACTTAGCGATGAAGAGCGCAACGCATTCATGGAAGATGTCGTGCGTGTGACACGAGCCATGCAGCTTGTGTTCAATCCTGAAAAAATAAACTACGGAGCATATAGCGACAAGCTATCGCATCTGCATTTTCATCTTGCTCCAAAATATATTGATGGCCCCGACTATGGAGGTACATTCCGCATGAATCCAGGAGAAACATATCTCACGGATGAAGAATATCAGGCAATGATCAATGCCATAAAGGCCGAATTATAATTATTCCACAAAGAAAAGCGAGTCAACTGACAAACATCAATTGACTCGCTTTTTTATATCATATCTATAGTAGAATTAACCGTACTGAATGGTCCCATCAGGAT
>CANPDS010000078.1 GCA_947573015.1 uncultured Muribaculum sp. | reverse complement strand
GATTGTCGGATCGTAAACCCAGTTCTTATTAGCTGTACGGACAAACTGGATGGTAGAGGTCATGGTGTTGATGGTCCATGCAGTACCGTCATACACGAGCTGATCGCACTTGTGATTGTTGTTGTAGACCACATACTTCACATCGCCGGTAGCTGCATAAGGATATTCCTAGGCAAGAAGCTGAGGCAGGAATGTCTTGGCCTGAGCGGCAGTGAGGTTGGTAGTGCCCATCTGCTTATAATCTGTAGCTGTAAGCACATATACATCAGAGGGAGTAGACCACTTGGAGCCATTGTAGGTATAGACAGCATTGACAGTCTCATAAGCTACATTTGCAGCAGCACGCGATGCTGCAAACATCATTGCAGCAGCTGCTTTGGCTGAATAAATAGGCTTACCGTCAACCTCTGTCACCAGCATGCTTATATACTTACTATTCTGATTGTAGGTAACAGTATAGCCCTTGATATTATGAGCGACATCCACTGTAAGCGCATCCTTAACAGCCTGGAAAGCACCATAAGGAGACATCACATATTCAGAGTCACCAACCTTCACATTAAGGTATGTTCCACTCATATAAGGAGTACCATTGATCTGAATATATCTGGTCTCTATCGCACCACCGGCGGCTCTCTCAGCCACATAATCATTGAACAAGGTGTTCCATGCTGCGACATCATAAACCGGTGCTGTAGGATATGTATATGCAGTAGTGCCATCAACAATTTCCATCGTAGGCTTTGACAACTGCAGACCAGCATAGTTTGCTGCCACTGTAGCATCTTCAATTACGATTTGCTCACCAATAAAGTAATCAGTTTCAGCAGCTTTTCCAAGATAAATAAATATGCTTCCTGAGTTATCAGAAATCACAATACCATAAGATGAAAGACCTGTAACAACAGCAGAACATGATAGCTTACCACCCAATTGAGCTGACGCAATTGTATTTGACAGCTCGAATTTGGGAGTCTCTGTGCCACCTGTTGAGCCACCGCCCCATACGGGGTTAGTAGCGCTCTGGTTGTATGTAACGTATACATAGTCACCGGCAGCAGCGTTGGGGAACTGCTCGGCCAGGATGGCGGGCACGTTCTTGTCGGCAGGACACATCGGCGAGAATGCATCGGCATAATCGGCCTTCTCGGGATCGAGTTCTTCAGGCGAATATACCTTGATATAATCATCAGTAGTGACAGTATACGTCATAGCGCCATTGATGCCTACCACAGGCTCCGGCATATCGGAAGCAGTCTCATACGAGATGCGTGCTGTGGTGTTTGTGACAGCGCTCTTAAACGGTGATCCGGTAGTGTTGGCCACAGAGTCGAGCCATGCGCCAAGATAATCCTTAGCGCTGATTGTCTCGGTGAAATAGCCGTTTGTACCTACAGCCTCAAGCTGAGAGAGCACGCCTGCGGCAGTAGCCTTCTCGATATTGGCCTTCATTTTTGCAATGCGGCTATAATCGCTCGAAGTAAGGGTATAGTCTACGTAATTGCGCTGTGGAGTGTTGAGATCGGGTGCTTCGAAACCGTCGAGATACTTTTCGTTCCAGGAGTTTTCAGAGCATCCAGCCAGAGCCGCAGCTGCACCACATACGAGCAGACCTTTAAATATATTTCTTTTCATAATTTTGAATCTCTGAGGGGATTAGAAGTTGATGCGCATACGGATCGAGTATGTACGACCGAATGAGTAGAACACACCGTAGGCATTTTCCCAAGTACCGTTTACATTGGTATTGGTCATAGCATCGGTGATGTAGTAGTTGTTGAACACATTGTAGACGTTGCCATACAGACGGGCCTTCACACCTCCGAGGTTGAAGCTGTAGGAGGCGAAGAGGTCGAGCTGCTGTCCCCAGGGAATACGCCAGGGATCTGCAACGTTGACTGTACCGTTGCTGCTGAGGCTTGAACCGGTAAGAGAGAAGTCAGAGTATGTGCGGCTCTCAGCTACCCAGTCGGCACCCACGCGGAGACCCTTGAACGGGAGGAAGCTTACAGAAACTGATCCCTGAGTCTGTGGAGAGTCGGCAACCTTCACACCCTTCTGGTTTACGGTAGCCTTGGCGTGATCAGCAGCAGCGACACCGCTTGCGAGCTCACCGGTAGTGACATTCTTCAACGGCTGACCATAGTTGTTGTAGAAGTAACCGGAAGCATTGGAGCACCATTCCCAGTTGCCGAGAGAGAGCATACCCTCGATGTTAAGCCACTGCACGGGGATCCAGTTAAGGTTTACCTCAACACCCATGTGGCGGGCGTTCACACCCTCAAGGTTGATTGAGTAGCGGTTGCCATCCTCCATAGTACCACCCTTTGCCATGGTCTTGTCGATCCATTTGGTATAGTAACCGTTGACGGTGACAGCGAGTTCACGGCTCTGATATCCGTAGCCAACCTCGAATGAAACGACCTTCTCGTTTACGGCATTCTTGTTGGTGGCATTAGAGCTGCTGTAAGAAAGGAACGCACCACCCTGGAAGAAGGGAGCACGAGAGATATAACCGGCGTTGAAGAATACGTTGTTCTTCTTGTCGATATTCCAGTTGGCACCGCCCTTGATGGTTCCGGCCCAGAAGTTTACAGTCTCAGAATCACGGTGTGCCTTGTCGGCATAGAATAGCTCATGACGCCAGTAAGCGGTGTTGTTGATAGATCCGGCGAGCACGAAGTTAAACTTATTGTCCATCATGGTGTACTCACCCTGAGCATAGATACCCTCCTGAGCGGTATAGCCACGATAGTTCTTATATACGATATCACCTACTCCCAGGTGCTCATATTGCCATGCAGGATTAGCAGCTGCGGCATTAAGCGAGGCAGACACACCACGACGTGAAGAGTAGTCCATGAAGTATTCGCCATTGTAGAGGTCGACAATCTTGTTGAAGTGAGCTCCACGGTAGTAACGCATGTCAAGACCACCGATCACATTGAGCACATCGCCATTCTGGAAGTCAAACTCTTTCTTATAGGAAGAAACGAGTCCGTACCACTGGTGCTGGTTGATACCGTTTGACATCACATACATAGAGCCTTCGGTAGAAGCCTCGTTGATATCCTGGATCGCACCGTAATCAAATGTGCCGTCGGCACGACGGAAATTCATGTTGAGCACACCGTCGGTAGCACCGTACCAGTCGCTGTAGCTGCAACCGTTGAGTCCCGTAGCCTGACCGGAGTAACCTCCGGCATCGCAGAATGAAGCGTAGAGAGCTGAAGAGAGTGAAGAGGTATCGTCAATCTTCCAGATATGGTTGAGTTGTATGATAGGCTTGTGAGAGAAGTTCTTGTTCTGAGTCTTCTCATGGCCATATTTGTCGTAACCGTAGGTAGGATTGTACTTGTACATGCACTCACCGTCCATATACTGCTCGCCATATGTCTGGTAGCCCATGATAGAGAGACCGGAACGCTGATTCGCACGACGGATATGGTCCTGCACACCACCGAATGCAGTAAGGGCAATCTGATGGTTCTCGTTGATACGCTTTGAGATGTTTACGAAGTAGTTGTAATTATTGTAGGGAGTATACTGTACGTAGCCGTCGCCCCACTTGCGCGAACCGAGCACCGTCACCGACCAGCCGTTCTTCATCAGGCCGGTAGATACTTTCATGCCGTAGGTGTTCATGCCGTCATTACCCATTCCGTACCATACAGAGCCACCCTTTTCGGTGTCGATGGTGCGTGTGGTGATGTTGATAGAGCCACCCACAGTCGGGCTTGACACGATGGTAGCACCGAGACCGCGCTGCACCTGAATGTTGCTGGTAACATCCGACAGACCGGCGAAGTTGCTCCAATATACGCCACCCCACTCCATGTCGTTGACAGGGATACCGTTGATCATAACGGCCACATTCTCGCTCTTGAAGCCACGCACGTTGGTCTTGGCATCGCCGAAACCACCGCCCTGCTTGGTAGTCCACACACCGGGAGTAGTTTTCAGCACCTCAGGAAGATCCTGATTTCCAAGCTTAAGGTCGATGGTCTGCGCACCTACAGTAGAAACAGCTACCGGAGTAAGACGGGTCTTGGCCGCAGACTGTTCGATCACGACGTCCTTAAGCATCTGAGCCTCCACATCAAGCACTATGTCGCCCATCTTAGGAGCTGCCTGAAGGCTGCGCGACTTGTAGCCAATGTAAGAAATGTGGATGTTCTTTCCCTTAGGCACTTCCAAAGTGAAGCGACCGTCGATATCGGTGGCGGCGGCAACAGATGTGCCGGGCACGCTGACCGTAGCGCCGATAATCGGTTCGCCCTGGTCATCCACAACGACGCCACTACACTTTATATCACCAGGTGCGGCCATCGCAGCCACACAAGCGAGCCAGACAATGCTGGCCAAGAGAATGAGTCTCTTCATAATAATGACTTGGTTGAATTGATTGAAAAATATATACAGTTTATTACTTTTCCCATGCGCCGCATGGGAAAAACGAATGCATGCATTCGTTTTTCCACAAAACTGAAAGATAAGGAATTATATCATCCCCGCCTTTCTGTTAAAAATATCCACAAAGATATTAAAAAGTTTGAAAATCCCCCTCACTCAATATGTTAAATCTTCATCCCTCACCACGCATATTTATATATGGAAGCATCACAGTGAACCTCTCACCATCCGTTATGGCAATCTTCTTACCATATAAGGCATACTGGCGCATGAGATTGTCAAGCCCTCTCCTTCCGCACGCCACATCCTTCCTCCGACACACAATATTGCTGACACTCACGCCACTGCTGTCAAGCACTATATCCACCCGAAGCGGATTATCACGATTACACACATTATGCTTTACCGCATTCTCAATAAGCATCTGTATCGAGGCCGGAATCACACAAGCTCCGTCGGGCACACCATCTCTGTTCACATCAACCACAAGTGCCCCTTCAAAGCGTATCTGCTCAAGATACACGTACCGCTCCACAAAGGCCATCTCCTCATCCACCTCCACCTCATGCCGTTCACCGGTATCAAGCATATAGCGATATACTCCCGCAAGCCTCTTCGCAAACAGATTGGACTTGCCGGGATCCTGATATGCAAGCGACGCAATGACATTGAGGCTATTGAAAAGAAAATGAGGATTTATCTGGCGCTTGAGCATGGTAAGCTGATAAATGGCCTGTTGCTTCTCAATCTCAGCCTGCCGGCGCATGGACATAAACAACTCGATCTGCAACACCACAATCAGATTCCATGGCAAAGCTATAAGCCCAGATTTGCAGTAAGTCCAGAGCATATAGGAGTCGCCATCAATAATCCAATTCATACCTACTATCATCAGAAAACATATGACAGAGGTGACTACTATATCAATGGCGATACGCACGCCACGCGACATAGCCGGATTATGCGCGTCAAGCCAGTCGATCACGGCTACCTCCACCAATGCAATAACCACACATGCAGGTATGTTCAGCGAAAAAAAGTACAGGATATTCTCACCGAACGGCTTCCCGGCAATTAGCGAATAAGCTACACGTATAAGTATCAGCGACAGAGTGACAAGAGCCACAAGATAACACAACTGCCGTCGGGATAACAGACCATATATATCTTTCGGATTCATCATTTCGTCATATCTTCAAATCACCCCGTCGATCCAGCGCAACACATCGGCAACTCTGGTCCGGCTCACTATCACGGCTTCAGGCGTGTCAGGCTGCATATGCAGCCGCAGCCGACTGCCAAAATAACGAGCACAACTCACTACCGATCCGATGCCCGCCACACAGTTGCGCGACACTCTCATGAAATCATGCCTGTCGACCATGGTCTCCACCGCATCAAGCGAATAATTTATAATATGCCGCCGCCCGTCGCGCCGGTACAGGAAAGTATATTTGTCCTCACTCAGAAAGTAAGCTACATCGGCTATATCCACCCAGCGGTAAGAATCGCCGGTCTGCACCATGAAACGCCGGCGCCCACGGCCGGCAGTGATATCACGCTCCAGCGCGGAAAGCGCCGCATGATCAGTGCGCAACGATGCATTGCGTTCGAATTTGCACAAGGCACGCTCATATGCGGTAGTGAAAATCACCGGTATGTCGATCTCCATCCTACGGAAAATGTCGAAGGCCGTACCATCTGAAAGATTGATATCAAGCAATATCAATGCCACATCTCCCCGGGAGAGCATAACAGCAGCTTGTTCAACACTGTCGGCCCAGCCGGCGAGAACATACTCAGGCCGGAGCGATGCCATCATACGCCTCATCTCCTCATAAGCGAGACGCTCATCTTCGACAATCACATATCTTACGGTATCCATAGGTCAACATTCATTCTCAATAACACAGATGCAAATATAGATATACACCGTCAGAAATGCAACCTCACCCCAGCGTTGCACATCGGAGCCGGACGAAACTCCATACCCTCCCTGTCATCCTTGAATCCATCAATAAAGCCTTTGAGACTGCGGTCATCAACACTGACAGCACGTGCCCAATTACCACCGAAAGATGCAAACAATGAGGCATGACTGCCGATACGGTAACTTGCAGAGACGAAGCTACGCACCATAAGCTGGGAATAGATCCTGGATTGGCCATCCATGGTTCTTACCGCCGAGAATCCATCCATCTCCACAGCCGTCAGATCAAGACGGAACCGCGTGCCGAAAGAGCGTCCGGCACTGACTGTCAGACCTCCCGACATGTCAACCTTAAAGTCGAATCCGATATCCGGATGCCAATTGAGATATAGCATGGGCATAACCATCGGTATGCCGTAGGAATTGGTAATTGCCGCACCTCCTCCAAGTTCAAGGTTTCTGTTGAGTCTGCATACAAACACCGCACCACCCATTCCAAGCACACTGCGCCATCCTATATCATTAAGCGGAGCATATATTCCGGCTCCCACATTAGCCCGAAGCCGCCAGCGTGAGGAGAGTGGCCGTTCATGCACCACCGCACACACGCCATTTACCACTTCCCTGCCATTTACTTCATAGGCCATTCCTGTATTATCCATCGATATATAATGAGCGGAGAGCGCCACCACCCACATCTGCGGCTGCCCGTCCTCATTCACCTTGGCAGAGAGCGGAATGGAGCATACCCCTTTAATACTCTGCAAATCACCATGCCCATATGAGTTGCCAAACTCATCTCTCATCGTACTCGGCATGACGTATTCATACTCAACATAGCCCTGTGCCGATACGCCAACCGAAGCGGCCAATATTGCGGCCACTATCATTACCGTAGCCAATATTTTTCTATCAATCATAATATTACATTCTTAGAGTCTGTATATCACATACGGTTTTTATTATCGCTCCCAGCTCCAGCACCACGATAACGACGAGGAGAGGCGTTGATACGGCAACGCAATGTAACCGTGGCACTGCGTGAATTCCAGCGCGACATCTGCCGCAATGTGCGCCCCAACGAATATATTGTGTTATCCTCACAACGGCGGTTGAGAAGATCATCGCCCCGGAGCATCACTGTCCATCGGTCATTTCCAAAAGACTTGCACAGCGAAGCTCCGAGTATCCACATATCACGTGCCATCGACATGTTTTCCATATCTCCTCGACTACGGAAATTCATGTCGGCGGTGACAAGCCATCCACGGCCAAGATCCAACGAATTGGCCAGAGAGGCCGTCCATACCGGACGATCGAATGCCATTCCTCCGAAAGAGAACCACTGCCGGCTCCATCCTGCGGTAGCCACAGGACTCCAACGATTCAATACTGGAGACAAAGTGAACATCGCAGTTAATTTCCTCAACGGTCCGGCATTTGTGCGGCCAAGCATCGTCACCATCACGTCGCCATCAACCTCTTCGGCATTGTATATGATAGCATCCGACACATGTTGGAGCCCCATGGTAAGACTTACAAACCGCCATGAGGCCATGACCGACAATTCATGATCAATGGCATGGCGCAGATATGGATTACCCGTCTGCATACAGTAGCGGTTAAGGTATGTGATATTTTCGGTGAGATCTATGTATTTAGGTCGCACGGTGGTCACACCATATCCAGCCTGCACAGACCAGGATCCGCGGTGTAGATTCCAAAGCAATGATGGAAAAATATTGCCATAGCTACGTCGTTCACCGTCATTTCCAGATTCGACATGGCCATAACTAAATGTAGCATATTCATACCTGACGCCTGCAGTTATGTCGCCCAAACCACAGCTACGTGTATAACTCAGATATCCGGCAAGATCATCTTCATGCAATCTTGTATGGGCAGCCGGGAAATGCTCCTCCATATTCCCGAAAACATCCCGTCGCCTGACGGCACTCCACTCACCACCCCAACGCAAAGCGCCACCGGACAATGGATATGACATGTCGATACGGGCGGCGTGGAATCTGTTGCGCGCCACATTGTCAGTTGTCACCACGCGGGAATCGTCGTCCACGCCGGTCTCGTCACTACGCTGCGTGCGTCCGCTTCCTGAATATAGATAGTCCATATTGGCATTTATGGACATATTACCTATCGTCCCGGAGTAAAACAGATTGACCTGATGCATCGGTTTATCAGCCATCCGCAGGAAAAGCTGATTGACAAGCGTTTGTCCGACGTCCTTGCCTGTTACTTCCGCAGTGGCAACGGTAAAACACTCCATCGGCTTAAACGCCTCAAACGAATAACGCGCTCCTACGGTATGCCTTGGAGCGATCTGCCAATTAAAAGCTCCGCTCAACTGCAACTCCCGGCGATGAAAAGCGGCCTCATATCCGATAGTCTGCCCCCATGATGATGCTCCCGATACATTCTGCCACATCCTTGACACCTCTTTAAAAGGAGTGTCGGCATATCTGGCCGAGACAAATGCATCCACATTCCAATGACGCCATGACAGGTCAGCCTGACCCGCCCCACCCTGCTGGTTCACAGGCGTATATGAAGCCAAAGCATCCACGGCCACGCCTTCATGCGACCTCCTTATAGTGGAGATGCGTACAACAGCCTTTGCAGAAGCCGCATGTGCAGCCATAGGCATGGTGATGACCTCGATATCCCTTATATCCTCCGATCGGATATTATCAAGCTCAGCCAGATTTTTCAACCTGCGGCCATCGAGGTAAACGACAGCCTCGCCACGGCCCACCACCTCATACCCATCCTTCATCTTCATCACGTTCGGCACACGCTCAAGCAGCTGGGCCACGCTCCCCGACTTAGATAAAGGGGTATTCTCCACAATCGTCACACTACCTCCGGCAACCGGTTTCTGCAAGGGACGCCTTGCCTTAACTACCACCTCATGCAACAAAAGATGCCGAAAAAGAGAATCATCCTCAAAGTCGGCAAAAGCAACACTCTGCGCATCTGTCCGCAATGCCG
>CANPDS010000077.1 GCA_947573015.1 uncultured Muribaculum sp. | reverse complement strand
CTCATACCAGTTTTACAAATTTAAAAAACAAACCATAACCCACGGTGCGTGGCAACCCTCGTTGGCTTCCCCCCCGCTCTGTATTATATCTTAATATCATTAAGCAACGTTCTCCTTATGTTGTTTTATAGCGCGTGAAAGCACTATGTTGGCCAGACTCCAGAACAGGATATCAAGCAACACAAGCAGAGTGATATTGATCATATATGAAAGCCCGATATTGACTACAGAGAAGAATAGAGCCACTCCGACAATAGTGATCATGGCCATACGTGACGGCATGCCGAGAGCAAGGAGCTTGTGGTGGATATGAGTGCGGTCAGGCAGGAATGGGTTAGTGCCACGGCGCACACGACCGATATATACGCGCACCACATCAAAACATGGCACAATCAGCGGCGACAGAGCCACCACAAATGGATTGCATGGCAAAGAGCCTATCATCAGCGTAGGAGCATCAAACAGATGCAGACTCAGGAACGACAGTAACAGGCCGATAGTGAGCGAACCGGCATCGCCCATAAATATCTTCTTGCGCTTGGCTGGATCGCCAAACACATTATAATAAAAGAATGGCACCAGCACACCGAGCGATGCAAACGACAGCATCGAATAGACATACTCTCCCACCATATAATAAGTGACACCGTAGATGATGAATGCCGCAGCCGACAAGCCGGAAGCCAAACCGTCAATACCATCTATAAGATTGATCGCATTGCACACAAAGACAATGAACAACACTGTCATCAGACATTCGAGCCAGCATGCTACATCGTCAATCCAGAACAACCCGTGGAGTGAATTGATCCAGAAGCCACCCATGATGATAAATGCGGCACAAAGTATCTGGACCATAAACTTAGCGCGATACTGCACTCCGACAAGGTCATCGCCAAGACCGACTATATATATAAGGAACAATGCGCAGAATCCCATTGACAGAGGAAGTGTCTGGGCATCGACAAGCACCTGAAGGCGAGGATCGCCAAGAAGCATGTTGACACCCACAAGGAGCGACATCGTAAAACAAATCACAGGAGTGAAAGCTATACCGCCAAGACGCGGCACTATATCCTTATGAATCTTACGCTCATCGGGCATATCAAACAGCTCTTTCTTAAAAGCCACAAGCAGGATCTGCGGGATAAAGATACCTGCAAAAAGTACACATAGTACAAATACGACGAAATTACATAGCAACCAAAAGTTCATAATCGAAAAGTGTGTAAGTTATAGTAATAAATAAAGTGTTGTCATACACAATCAAATTTAATCAACATTACCATCAACGGCCGATACCGTAATATTCAAATCCTTCAGTCTCAACATCACTGCGGTCGTAGATATTGCGTCCGTCAATCAGCAGGGGCCTTCGCATCAACCGGCGTAGAACAGGCCATGACGGCATCCTGAACTGTTTCCACTCCGTAAGCAGCAGAAGCGCCTCGGCTCCCAAAGCGGCATCATACATGTCGGAGGCATATATCAGCCGGCCTGAAGCGCCATATGTCTTCCCATCACCGATACGCCGGTGGCATTCGGCCATCGCTACAGGATCGTAGACCCTCACTGTGGCGCCGGCGGCAAGCAGACGTGATATGACAACCAACGATGGCGCCTCACGCATATCGTCAGTCTCCGGCTTGAAAGCAAGTCCCCACACCGCCACCGTCTTACCGGAAAGGTCAGCTCCAACAGCAGCATACAGTTTGTCGCACACTACAGTCTTCTGCGCTTCATTAGTGGCCTCAACAGCCTCCACCACACGCATCACACAACCATTTTCTCTGGCAGTACGGGCAAGAGCCTTTACATCTTTCGGGAAACAGGAGCCGCCATATCCACATCCGGCATACAGGAATTTTCCACCGATGCGCACATCAGTGCCGATACCTTTGCGCACCATATTGACATCAGCGCCGACACGGTCGCACAAATTGGCGATATCATTCATAAATGATATACGGGTGGCAAGCATGGCATTAGCGGCATACTTGGTCATCTCCGCTGAAGGAATGTCCATGAAATAGACACGGAAATTGTTGGTCAGGAACGGACGGTAAAGTTTGGTCATGACCTCCTTGGCCCTCTCGCTCTCCACACCGACAACCACCCGGTCGGGCGACATGAAATCCTTTATAGCAGCCCCCTCTTTAAGAAATTCCGGGTTACTGGCAACCTCAAAGTCTACATTCACTCCGCGACGGGCAAGCTCTTCGGCAACAGTTTCCTTGACCTTGGCGGCCGTACCTACCGGCACCGTCGACTTGGTTACAAGTATGGTATAATGATTGATATGACGTCCGAAAGTGCGTGCCACATCAAGCACATAGCTCAAATCAGCACCGCCATCCTCATCAGGAGGTGTGCCCACGGCAGAGAATACAACCTCCACCCGGTCGAGACATTCGGCAAGCGATGTGGTGAAGTGCAATCGCCCGGCTGCTACATTGCGTTCAACAAGCTCCTTAAGACCCGGCTCATATATCGGCATTTCACCGGCATTAAGCCGCGCGATCTTGGAAGCATCAATGTCAACACACGTAACATCGATCCCCATTTCCGAGAAGCATGCTCCGGAAACGAGCCCTACATAACCTGTACCGACAATTGCAATATTCATGATAATCCTCTTGTTAAGAGTGCGTTTAATGGCGGCAAGATGCAAGTCACGCATCATGTCGACGATAATTTTCTGAATGCAAAGATAATAACTACGCCCCTCTTTTGCAAATTTTATTTAACGACCACCATTCCAGCCGAGCCGCTCAAGCACAGTAAAAGCCTCCTCCACATCAACTCCGGAGGCTCGGCATATCTTGACAACTATATCGCGCGGAGTAGAATGCCCACGCAGCCACTCCATCGACAATGCACCGTCACGCTTCGATAGTCTCACTCCAGATTCATTCGTAAGAAGAGGCAGATGAGCATATGTATGCGGAAAAGTCAACCCCAGCATATCAGCCACATACCGTTGCGGAGCAGTTGACAACAACAGATCGTCACCACGCACTATCTCCGTAACGCCCATTAATGAATCATCGACCGAAACAGCAAACTGATATGCCCACGCACCATCGCGTCTGCGCACGATAAAATCGCCGCAGTAGTCATAGAGCGACACGCGCTGCACACCGCAGATCCGATCGGCAAACTCGACATCGCCACCCCCTGGTCTACTTATACCCTCCACATATGGAGGCACCATGAGGCGCAGGGTGCTCTCTTCACTTACTACATTATTATATATAGGAAATGACGGACGGCATCTGCCGCCATACGCAACATGACCATCGGATGCGTGCGGAGCACGAGTGGCAAGCAGCTCAGCTCGCGTGCATGAGCATGGATAAAGCAGCCCCATCGATTCCAGTCGTTCAAGCTGCCACTGGTACACGTCATCACGTTCACTTTGATACACCGGCCCCTCGTCCCAGCCAAGCCCAAGCCAGTCAAGATCGCTCATGATCAAGTCGGCCCACTCCCGTCGCGACCGCTGACGGTCAATATCCTCAATGCGCAGAAGCCACCTGCCACCTTTGGCCTTGGCCGATATGTAGGAAAAGAGTGCCGCATATACATTACCGAGATGCATGCGGCCGGAAGGCGATGGTGCGAATCGACCTTTGCATGATGGCTTGCCATCAGACGACGCCGGATATGGTGTGCATAGTGTGGAAATCATAATCATAATACACAGTGACACAACGACACACAACTCCGTCTATGCCACATTACTCATGCAAAGTTACTCATTTTTTATCAATGAAAGTTTTGCGCTTCCGCAGATAACAGCTATATTTGCACATTGTATGTGCCGTCCGCTCCAACACGGGCCACACCGTGTGTGTCGGCACAGATACATTTATAGACATTATTATCTAAACCAATAACCATACTTCATTCACGATGAAAAAATTAAGCATCTTAGGTCTGTGCCTTGCAGCCGTTCTATCCGCATCGGCTCAGAAAAGCCTTGTAAAAGAGGTGGAAGGAAAGGCTAAAGGATTCAACGCCGACTTCTCGGCTGCCCGCAACATGCTCAAGCCAGCTCTCACTAACCCTGAGACTGCCAACGAAGCCCAGACATGGTACGTGGCAGGCACTATCGAATACGGCGACTACGATTCTCTCCTTGGCAAGAAAGCCGTTGGCCAGAATGCCGATGGGAAAGTCATGGGAAATGACCTCCTTCTCGGATACGACTACTTCATGAAGGCTCTGCCACTCGACTCTGTGGTTGAGACAGACAAAACTGGTGCTCCGAAGCTCAACAAAGATGGCAGCGTGAAAGTAAAGACCAAATATGCTAAAGATATGGTCAAGAAAATCGCCGCCCATCATCAGGACTATGTATCAGCCGGACAGTACCTTTGGGATGCCAAGGATTACGACGGCGCTTACCGCGCATGGGACATCTACCTGACTCTTCCCTCCAACAAGATGCTCGGCGCTGACGCCCCAGCAGCTCTTCCCGACAGCGTATCGGCCGAAATCGCCTATTTCCAGGCACTCGCCGCATGGCAGGCTGAGAAGCTCGACGCCGCCCTCAATGCATTTGACTTCGCTCTGACAAAAGGCTACAACAAGAGCGACCTATACGACTATGCCATTTCCGTTGCCGCACAGAAAGCAACAGCCGAGACCGACAGCGTAGCCCAGAATGCAGCCAACGACAGAGTTGTATACTATGCCGACCTCGGCAACAAGGCTTGTGGCGACACCACTGTCAAATACCTCAACATCATCATAAACGACAAGATCAACCAGCGCAAATACGACGAAGCGCAGGCTCTTCTCGAAAAAGCTATTGCAGTATCGCCCAACAACGCCGAACTCTACGACGTGCTCGGCATCCTCTATCAAAGCCAGAACGATCTCGACAAAGCTCAGGAATACCTCGCAAAGGCAGTAGCTATCGATCCCGTATTCCCAAAAGGTCAGCTCGACTATGGCCGTGTGATCTATGCTCAGGGTGCCAAGATCGACGAAGCATCATCAACACTCCCCAATGCCGAATACAACAAGGTGCGCAAAGAGAAGGTTGATCCACTTCTGAAGCAAGCTATCCCATATCTCGAAAACGCCCTCAACAACAAAGCGACTGAGCAGGAAGCACGCCGCCTCCTCCGCAGCCTCTACTATAGCCTTGAGGATGAGGAAAACCTCAAGCGCATCGAGTCTATGTAATTTCAACAGGAAAATACATAAATACAATACAACTCTAACAAAGGGGGTGGCTGAAACCGCCTCCTTTGTTGTTTCATATCAGCATACATATGCCGCAACTAACCAACAACGACCGAAAGCTATACGCAGATCTCGACCGGCCACGCACCCGACGCGAGACCGGTCTCTTCATGGCCGAAGGCACCAAATGCGTGCTCGATACCCTACCCCACTTCCGCCAAAAATGCCTGTGTGCCACAGCCGACTGGAGCGAACGCCACAGACACTCCCTACCGGCAACCTTAGATATCACTATCGTAAAAAAGGCTGACCTCGAACGCATGAGCCATCTATCAACCCCTCCAGAGGTTGTAGCCATATACCATATCCCCGAATGCGAAATTGACGTAGCCTCGGTACTGAATGGCCTTACCATACTCCTCGACAGGGTACAGGATCCCGGCAACCTCGGCACAATAATGCGGATAGCCGACTGGTATGGTGTACGTCAGATAATATGCTCGCCGGAAACAGTCGATGTATGGAGTCCGAAAGTAGTGCAAGCTACAATGGGTGCGATATCACGGGTGCGATGCCACTATACCACTCTCCCCGAATTCATCTCCCGATTTCCGGAAATTCCAGTCTACGGCACATTTCTCGACGGCAGCAACATCTACGCAACCCATCTCCCCGACAACGCCATGGTCATAATGGGCAACGAGGGACAAGGCATATCCGCCGAAGTGGCGCAATGTGTCACGCGGCGCCTGCTCATTCCATCATATCCTCCTGGCGAGCCTACAAGCGAATCGCTCAACGTAGGCATGGCAACAGCAATCACCATCAGCGAATTTCGCCGACAGTCGCTAAAATAACACTCCATTAATCAAACATCGCAAGCAGCATGGCCAAACAGACAAAGACAGCATGGTTTTGCAACAACTGCGGCACCGAGTCCCCCAAATGGGTCGGACGCTGTCCCGGTTGTGGAGAGTGGAACACTATGGTCGAGGAAAAATTGCGCCCAGCTCCATCAAAAAGCGCCACATTCGACCCATCGCGCCGAAGCACACCTCGCCCGATATCTCAAGTAGAGACCGTAGGCGAAACTCGTCTTCACATGCCGAGCGAGGAACTCAACCGAGTGCTCGGTGGCGGACTCGTGGCTGGCTCTCTCGTGCTCATTGGTGGAGAACCCGGCATAGGTAAGTCAACGCTCGTATTGCAGAACATACTTTCCATCCGCGCCAAGCGTATACTCTACGTAAGCGGCGAAGAGAGCACAAGCCAGCTGAAAATGCGTGCAGACAGAATCGGACGTCTAAGCGACAATTGCTATATCGTCTGCGACACATCATTGGAAAGCATTCTGGAGCACGCCGAAAAGCTCGAACCGGAAATAATGGTCGTCGATTCCATACAGACCATTGCCTCCGACGCCATTGAATCATCGGCCGGAAGCGTAAGTCAGGTGCGCGAATGCGCCGCACAGCTTCTCCGCTATGCCAAATCCTCCGGCACGCCCGTTATCCTGATCGGACATATCAATAAGGAAGGTTCGATAGCCGGACCGAAGGTACTTGAGCATATCGTAGATGCAGTGCTGCAATTCGAAGGCGATCGCCACTACATGTACCGCATACTGCGATCAATCAAAAACAGATTCGGTTCAACATCCGAACTGGGCATCTACGAGATGGTGCAACGTGGATTGCGCGAAGTCACCAATCCATCAGAGCTGCTGCTCTCACAAGGCTCGGAAGGGGTATTGTCAGGGACCACCATCGGCGTCACACTGGAAGGCGTGCGGCCATTCCTTATCGAGACTCAGGCTCTGGTGTCAACAGCAGCCTACGGCACTCCGCAACGATCCGTAACAGGCTTCGATGCTAAACGCATGAACATGTTGCTGGCGGTATTGGAAAAGCGCGTTGGATTCAAACTCGCCCAGAAAGATGTATTCCTGAACATCGCCGGAGGACTGAAAGTCAACGATCCCGCACTTGATCTGAGCGTGATATGCGCTATTCTCTCATCCAACGTCGACATGCCGGTTGCCCGCGACATATGCATGTCCGGAGAGATCGGTCTCACAGGAGAAATACGCCCCATTACACGCATCGAGCAGCGCATACTTGAGGCCGAGAAACTCGGATTCAGTCAGATCATCATTCCGCGCCACAATCTCAAGGGCTTCGACACATCAAGCCTAAAGATCACCATCACTGAAGTATCAAAAGTAGAAGAAGCATTCCGCGCACTCTTCGCCTGACATATTGTCCGGCCCTACAATTCTTCCGGAGCTAACAATTTTCAGTGTACTTCGAGTCCCAATAGTGTGTTTGAATTTAACACACTATTAGTGAATATTTTAAAATTAAAGCACCCTTACAATAATGACTTGGACGCAATCGCCACTAAACAATCGTGGTGATTGCGTCCAAGTCATTGTAGCGCATAAGCGCCGACAGCTCCTATGGACTGTCAAAAAAGTATCTCAAGAAATTTCGGGCATACCCGAATCAATCCATTACTCCTTGATCAGACCATTGGGATCGAACTCGCGCACCACAGTGACCTTCATCTTCTTGGGATCAACACGGATACCGCCCTTCTCCTCTATTGATTTAATGTAGTAGTCACGCAGTTCCTCGATCTTCTTCGCAGCCTTCTTAGGCTGATCAGCCATCATCTTCTTTATCACTCGCTCTTCAAGGGCGATCTTGTAGAACGACACATTAATAAATTTCCAATTCTGGTCAGTAAGGTCATACTTCTTCTGTAAAGTATTGGCGATAGCGGCACCCTCGGCCTGAGCCTCCGCGCCATATACTCCGCGCCAGTACTGCTCCTGCTGCTCCTTGTCGAGAATTGAGGAGATCATCTTCTCCTTCATCTTTACAAGACGGCTCTGCGCAGCCGTAGGCAGCACTCCATCATTCTTTTTTGCAGCCTGCACAAAGAAGTCATCTGCCTTCTCTATCTCACCGGCAAGCTTAACCTGCTGTTCAGGAGTAAGTTTCACATAGCGACATACGTCAAAGGCCTGTCGCATGACGGCAGGCGAAAACTTAGACAGCGCGTCAACATCTATAGTCTGCGAAGAGGCAGGAACTAATGAGAGCGCGAAAAGTATCGAAACGACTAATCGTATTTTCGTCATGGTTAAATTTTTGATTAAAATTGTTGCGTTTTGAAGAAATAGTGTATCTTTGCGCAAAATTAGCAAAAAAAAGGAACACAAATTTAACCGCGATCTTATTTTTAGCCGTTTCTATTAATAAGACAATCATACTAAACAACCTGCTAATGGATTACAATAAAAAAATAAATTGGCTCCTCTGCGGCGTCAACGCACTTGCAATGGTTCCGGCGGTTGCCAATGCCAAAACTACAGAAGCCAAGAAAGCTGATGCGCGTCCCAACGTGCTCCTCATCGCCATCGACGACATGAAGCCCTGGATAGGCCCTTATGGCGACACACTCGCCAAGACACCATCGATGGATCGTCTTGCTGCACAGGCTACTACTTTCAACAATGCCTACTGTCAGGTGGCACTCAGCGGACCTACCCGCTCATCACTGCTCACCGGCCTCAATCCCGACCACACCGGAGTGTGGTGGCTCATGGGCTCATTCCGCAAGAACAATCCCGACATAGTCACTATCCCGCAGGCGCTGAAGGATAACGGCTACGAGACTGTTGGCGTTGGCAAAGTGTTCCATCCGCTTAAAGACAAGACCGTAAAGGACGACCCGATCTCATGGAGCCTCCCATACATAAAGACATCCGGCTCGCAGTACGCTCTCTCCAACGGACGTGTTGCTACTGAATGTGCCGATGTGCCCGACAACGGATATGTCGACGGAGTAATTGCCGAAGAGGCTGTAAAAGCTCTTGGCAAACTCAAGGATGGCGACAAACCATTCTTCCTCGGTGTAGGATTCAAAAAGCCTCACCTCCCATTCTGTGCTCCAAAAAAATATTGGGATATGTATGAACGTGACCAGATGCCGGTGGCACAATTCCAGGACATGTCCTCCGACCCGGTTGAATATGCATATCACAACTCCCTTGAGTTGAAAGGCTATTCCGACATACCTCCATTCGAAAGCTACATCGACACAAAGCACCTCGACGAGGAAACACAGAAACGTCTGCTCCATGCCTACTATGCATGTATATCGTACACCGACGCAC
>CANPDS010000076.1 GCA_947573015.1 uncultured Muribaculum sp. | reverse complement strand
CAATCGAAGACGCGAACCTCAATTATGAGGGCCTCGATAAGAATCGCGTCGGTGTTATCGTGGCAGCCGGTATCGGTGGTCTGCATACTTTTGAAGAGGAAGCAGGCTACTTCGCGCTCCACGGCGAAGAACAGGGGCCCAAATACAATCCTTTCTTCATCCCCAAGATGATCGCAGACATTGCCAGCGGCCATATATCCATGGAGTATGGCTACCATGGTCCTAACTATGGCGTGGTATCGGCATGTGCGACATCTACCAATGCTATCATCGACGCATACAACCTTATCCGTCTCGGAAAAGCTGATGCTATAGTCACCGGTGGCGCTGAGGCTGCTATCTATCCTGCCGGGGTGGGTGGCTTCAACTCAATGCACGCCCTGTCGACACGTAATGATAGCCCCGCTACCGCATCACGTCCATTCAGTGCATCGCGCGACGGATTCGTTATGGGCGAAGGTTCTGCGGTTCTCATCCTTGAGGAGCTTGAACATGCTAAAGCCCGTGGCGCAAAGATCTACGCTGAGGTCGTTGGCGGTGGCATGTCGGCTGACGCTTACCATCTTACCGCTACCCATCCCGAAGGTCTGGGTGCAAAGCTGGTTATGGAAAATGCGCTTGAGGATGCGGAGATGAAGCCTGAGGATATCGACTATATCAATGTGCATGGCACGTCGACTCCTGTCGGTGACAAATCAGAGGTAAAAGCTATCAAAGAGGTGTTTGGTGATCATGCCTACAATCTCAATATCAGCTCTACCAAGTCGATGACAGGTCACCTTCTCGGTGCTACCGGCGCGTTGGAGGCTCTGTTCTGCATCAAGGCAGTTCAGGACGATATTGTGCCTCCGACCATCAACCATGCCGATGATGACCTCGATGAAGAGATCGACTACAACCTCAACTTTACTTTCAACAAGGCTCAGAAACGTACGGTTAATGCCGCGCTGTCGAATACTTTCGGTTTCGGTGGTCATAACGCTTCTGTGATTGTCAAGAAGTACGCTGAGTAAGATTACTGCAAATTTTATCACAGGGGTGAAGCCGATGGGTTTCACCCCTGTTTTCATTGTCGCCATGTGCAAGAGGCTATGATGGGCAAATAAATTTGGCATCGCACCCGACTTATCCGTATATTTGCGTGTGGATGGACTGATGTATCTGTCTCTTCATTCTCGATAGCTGGACTTTTTATAATCTTCTCATATGGAATTGCCATATACATATAATATAATAGTGGCGGCTGGAAGTGGCTTGCGTTTTGGTGGAGAACTGCCGAAGCAATTTTGCTTATTGGCAGGTCGTCCGGTTCTGTTTCATACGATAGAAGCATTTCGGCGCACTTTGCCCGGACATGAGATTATTGTGGTTCTGAGTGAGGCACATCTTGATTTGTGGCGCACGCAGTGTGCGGAGTATGGCTTTGAATCGCCGGATGTGGTGATTGGTGGAAGCAGTCGCTGGGAGTCGGTGCGCAATGCTATAGTTAAGATCGGAACCGCTCTGCCGGGAAGCGTGATTACTGTTCACGATGGTGCGCGTCCGCTTGTGTCGCGTGATGTCATCATTGGGGCGGTTAGGGCTGCCTCGTCTCCTGGAGTGGATGGCGCTGTTCCGGTTGTCCCGGTTACGGATTCAGTGCGTATGATTGCGGATGACGGCACTTCGGTGCCGTTGGTACGCGAACGTCTGCGTGCGGTGCAGACTCCTCAGGCATTTCCTGCAGGATTGCTGCGCGATGCATATGAGATGCCTTATTCGTCTGACTTTACTGATGATGCTTCTGTGATGAGCGCTTTCGGGCATGGTAATATCGTGCTTACTGAAGGTTCGCCGGTGAATATTAAAATCACACATCCTGCTGATTTGGCAGTGGCAGAGATGATGCTTAAAGATCGCGAAAGGTAATTTTATTATTAGATACCCCCTCTGAAATCCCAAGTGAGATGGATCGGTTGCGAAACAGTAAAGTGATGTACTTGCGTGGCATCGGGCCAAAGCGTGCTGAATTGCTCGACAAGCAGCTTGGAATACGTAGTTATCGTGATCTGTTGTTTCATTTTCCGACGCGTTATGTCGATAGATCGTCAATCTATCGCATTGCTGATTTTTCCGGAGATATGCCGATGGTTCAGGTGCGAGGGAGATTCGTGACCATGACCGAGCAGGGCGAGGGGGCGAAAGTCCGTCTGGTCGGATTGTTCAGCGATGGATCCCAGACAATGGAGGTGGTATGGTTCAGGCGCATTAAACAGATTCGTGAGGCATATCACACAAACACCGACTATGTGCTGTTTGGTAAGCCGGAGGTGTTCAATGGCCGTTGGTCTATGGTACATCCGGAGGTTGATACGCCTCAATCGCTGATGGCTGCGCAGGGTCTGCGTGGGGTATATCCGCTTAGTGAGAGATTGACGGCCCAAGGCATAGGCACTCGTCAGATATTCGGGTGGGTGCAGGGTATATTGGCGGCAACTCCGACGATTAAAGAGACGTTGCCGCAGCATATTGTGTCGCGCCTCGGTTTGGTTGGCTTGCGTGATGCATTGATGGATATACATAATCCTCCATCGAATGAGCGCCTTCAGGCTGCGCGTCTGCGGTTAAAATTTGAGGAACTGTTCTATCTACAGCTCGATATTTTGCGTTATAGCCGTCGCAGAAACGAGAGTGTCGGAGGCTTCCGGTTTACCAGAGTCGGAGACTATTTCAACAGATTTTATTTCGAGCAATTGCCTTTTCCGCTTACCGGTGCGCAGAAGCGTGTGATAAAAGAGATCCGTGCCGATATGGGTAGCGGCAGGCAGATGAACCGTCTTCTGCAAGGTGATGTGGGAAGTGGCAAGACTCTGGTGGCGCTGCTCACCATGCTGATAGCGCTTGATAATGGGTATCAGGCGTGCCTTATGGCCCCTACAGAGATCCTGGCGACTCAGCATTATTATACTATCCGTGAGCTTGTGGCTCCGCTTGGAGTCAATGTGAGATTGCTTACTGGCTCTACCCGGAAGAAAGAGCGCGATGTGACGCATGCTCAGTTACTTGATGGCAGTCTGCACATTCTTGTGGGTACACATGCAGTGATAGAGGATGATGTCAAGTTCAGAAATCTTGGATTTGTGGTTATTGATGAGCAACATCGCTTTGGCGTGGCACAGCGTGCACGGCTATGGAATAAGAGCGGCGCTTTGCCTCATGTGCTTGTGATGACGGCAACCCCCATTCCCAGGACACTGGCCATGACCGTGTACGGTGATCTTAGTGTGTCGGTTATTGATGAATTGCCGCCTGGGCGTAAGCCGGTTACTACTTTGCTCAGGTATGAGGACAATAGGCAACAGATATACCGTGCTGTCGGGCGTGAACTTAAGGCCGGACGTCAGGTTTATGTGGTGTATCCGCTGATAAGTGAGAATGAAAAGCTCGATCTGCAATGTCTTGAGGAAGGATATGAACTTATCAGGGAGACTTTTCCAAGCTATGAGGCGAGCTATGTGCATGGCCGGATGAAGCCTGCGGCAAAGGATTATCAGATGCGGCGTTTTGCCTCTGGGGAGGCCCGTATACTTGTGGCTACAACGGTGATTGAGGTCGGTGTGAATGTGCCCAATGCGTCGGTGATGATAATTGAGAATGCTGAGCGCTTCGGGTTGTCACAGCTGCACCAGTTGCGCGGCAGGGTAGGGCGTGGTGCTGCACAAAGCTATTGTATACTAATGTCGAAGCGTAAAATTGCCGCTGATACACGTAAGCGTCTTGAGGTGATGACTTCTACTACCGATGGATTTGTGATAGCTGAAGCCGATATGAAGATGCGAGGGCCAGGCGATATAGAGGGCACTATGCAGAGTGGCATAGCTTTTGATCTGAAAATTGCTGACCTTGCCCGTGACGGTCAGATTGTAGAGCTCGCGCGACGGGAGGCAGAGGCATTGCTTGATGCCGATCCAATGATGTCGATGCCGGAGAATGCCGTAGCTTTGAGAGAACTGTCGGTGCAGACTTCGCGTACTGTTGACTGGTCAAGAATAAGTTGAATTTTCTTTGGCATTTGGGTTATAAATCTATCTTATGAGTAGGTGGAGCGATAATATTTATTAACGTTTTGTTAAACCAATGCAACACTTTTATGATGCAAAGTGTTTAAAATATGTTGTAAAACATATTTCTGTAATCCCTTGATTGATAGGATGTAAGAAAATTATTTCGTGTGAACAAAATGATTTTCACACTTTTTAGCCTGTTGTTTTTTCCATAGGCGGGGATAAAGTGTTATATTTGGGAAACGGACGATAGAAATGTTAAAAACTAAATCTCATGGAGCAGACCTTAGTAATACTTAAACCGGCAGCGATCCACCGTCATATTGTGGGTGAAGTAATTTCTCGCTTTGAGAAAAAAGGACTTTATATCACCGGCATGAAAATGATGCAGCTTGGCGAAGCTAAACTGCGTGGGCACTATGCTCATTTGGTCGACCGTCCATTCTTTCCAGATATTCTTGACTCTATGATGGCTACTCCAGTCATCGTAATGTGTGTGGAAGGCAAGGATGCTGTAGAGGTTGTAAGGCTGATGGTTGGTGCGACGAACAGCCGCAAGGCTCTTCCGGGTACAATCCGTGGAGATTACTCAATGAGCGGACAGGAAAATATAGTCCATGCCTCAGATAGTGTGGAAAATGCGAAAATCGAGCTTGCCCGTTTCTTTGAGTCCGATGAGATACTGGATTACCAGCCATCCGATATCAGATTCTATTACGCTCCGGATGAAATGTGATAGTGAAAAGAAAATAACAATATAATGCAGTTCAATATAGTAAAAATCTCAGCCTCATTACTTTTAGGATTAGCAGCACTACTTCCGGCTACGGCGCAGGATTTGCGTCGCCCGGCCCAGCATAACGCCAACCACGAGGATCTTCTCGCCATGCAGAAGAATGTTTCTTCAGAAATCAAGCTTAAAGAGACACTCGACTACATGGATGGTATTTTCAAGGAGGAGGAAGCTCCTGAAAATGACCTTTATGAAACATATAAGAACGACCGTACGGTAAATCCATTCCGAAACAGTGAGGTTCCGGCTACCGCTACGATCGATGTAAGTGAGTATTGCATGCCTACTATGGGATATGTGACTTCTCCTTATGGCTATCGTCCGCGTTTCCGCCGTATGCACAAGGGTATTGATCTCAAGGTGCAGATCGGTGATACTATCCGCGCGGCATTTTCTGGCTACGTACGTCTTACCAACTTTGAGCGCAGAGGCTACGGGAATTATGTGATTCTCAGTCATAATAATGGTTTTGAGACTATTTATGGACACTTGTCAAAATTCCTTGTGAAGTCTGGTCAATATGTGAAAGCTGGTACACCGATCGCTTTGGGCGGTAACACAGGCCGTTCAACCGGCCCTCATCTTCACTTTGAGACCAGATTTATGGGCTATGCCATTAACCCGGCTGCAATTTTTGACTTCGAGAATAAAACGACACATACTGATACGTATACTTTCAACAAAGCCAATTATCAGAATGCGCGTGATTACTCGCCAAAGAGCAAGTCGTCATTGGCATCCAAAAGCACAAAGAGCACAGGTGGTACTTATCGTGTGAAGAGCGGTGATACGCTGGGCAAGATTGCCAAGGCCCACGGTACTACGGTAGCTGCTATAAAACGAGCTAATGGATTGAAGAACGATAATATATCAATTGGCCAGCGTCTGAAATTGTAAAGAATGCCATATGCTTTGCATAGGCATGCTATGATATACAGGAAGAATGGTATGGGCTTAGTCCATACTTTCTTCCTTTTTTATTAATCGAAACGAATTAAAATATTATGAAGCGATTGTTTTTGACTGGATGTCTGCTTGGAGCCGGATTGATGTCTGTGTCCGGTATGAATCCAGTGGTGGCGAATCCGATAAACCTGAATTATCAGTTTGGATTGAAGAGTGAATGTGAAGAAGCGCGTCGCGAAGCGGCCGATCCTGTGATTGAGTTGTGGAATGATGTGTATTATCTTTTTGCATCAAAGTCGAGCGGATACTGGCGGTCGACTGATCTGGCTCATTGGGATTATATACCGGCTCCCTCTATAGAGACTATCAATGATTATGCTCCGACTGTCTGTGAGATTGACGGTGAGTACTATTTCATGGCCTCTGATGTGAACCGCATATTCAAGACTAAAACTCCTGATGACGGTATGTCGTGGGTGGAAGTGGATTGTAAATTTCCTTATGGACAGCATGATCCTTGTATCTGGCAGGATGATGATGGACGTGTGTACCTTTATTGGGGATGTCATGACAAGGAGCCGATATATGGCGTTGAGGTTGATGTGGCCAATGGATTTGCTCCCAAGGGTGAGCGTGTGGTACTGATCGAACATAATATAGATAAGTATGGTTGGGAAGTGCCAGGTGTGAATAATGAAGAAACGCATCACAATGGTTGGAATGAAGGCCCGGCAATGCTCAAGCATAATGGGAAATACTATCTACAGTATGCTGCTCCCGGCACTCAATGGCGCATATATGGTGACGGATTGTATGTCGGAGATTCCCCCTTGGGCCCGTTTACAGCTATGGAGGGAAATCCTTTCTCTCTGAAGCCGGGTGGATTTATTGGTGGAGCAGGGCATGGCCATACTTTCCGCGACCGTTATGGCAACATATGGCATGTAGCTACCATGAAGATTTCGATGCGTCATTGGTTTGAGCGCCGTCTTGGCTTGTTCCCGGTTGTGCTTGATGAGAAAAACAACACCATGCGTACGATTACAGAAGGGACGGACTATCCATTTGAGATCCCTCAGCGTGCATTTGATGCAGGTGAAAAGAATCTGTCGTTGGGATACAAGCGGCTTGGCGGTGCCGTAAGCGCTTCGTCCTCTCTTGCCGGACATGCGGCGGAGAATGCGTTTGACGAGGAGATCGAGACATGGTGGTCGGCTCAATCGGGCCGTAAGGGTGAATGGCTGGAAGCCGATCTGGGCATGCCATGCATGATCCATGCCATACAGCCGAATTTTGCAGACGAAGGCATGTCGGTGTATCGTCCGTATGATTTCCCCATGGTATACAATTATATTGTCGAGGCATCGGTTGACGGTAGCTCATGGCGCACGATAGTCGATCGCAGCAATAACGTGAGCGCTGATATGCCCCATGAGTTGATAGTGATGGACAAGCCTGTAAAGGCTCGGTATGTGCGTATTGTAAATAATAAGGATATAGATGGCAAATTCTCCCTTTATGATCTGAGATTGTTTGGCAAAGACGGCCATAAACCCCTTGGCAAAGTTGCCAGTCACAATGTTAAGCGTGACAGTGCTGATCCGCGTCATATCACACTTGACTGGACTCCGGTTGATGGAGCCGAGCGCTATGTGGTAAGGTGGGGGATAGCGGGAAGCGGAGTTCTCGGTAATTCTGTAGAGATGAAAGGTGATGATACTTCGCTTGATGCGCGCTGGTATAACCGCGATTCGGAATATGACTTCGAAGTGTGTGCTTATTGAACATTCAGGCCGATAATTAATGATATGACAGGTAAGCCATGACCGGGGATTTTATTAACTTTGCATCGATAATAAAATATTAATCATACTATTCATTATGGCAAAGAAAGCACTTTTGATGATTCTTGACGGATGGGGCATCGGCAACCATTCAAAAGGAGACGTTATCTTTAATACACCCACTCCATATTGGGATTATCTGATGAGCACTTATCCCAACTCTCAGCTTCAGGCATCGGGCGAGAATGTAGGTCTGCCTGACGGACAGATGGGTAATTCTGAGGTCGGTCACCTGAATATCGGCGCTGGCCGCGTTGTATACCAAGACCTTGTCAAGATTAACAAGGCATGTCAGGATGGCTCGATCCTTAAAAATCCTGAGATCATCAATGCATTCAGCTATGCCCGCGACAATGGTAAGGCTATTCACTTCATGGGCCTGACCTCTAACGGAGGCGTGCATTCTTCTCTTGATCATCTCTATGCACTTTGTGATATTGCAAAGGAGTATGGCCTTGATAAGGTGTATATCCACTGTTTTATGGATGGCCGTGATACAGATCCCCGTAGTGGCAAGGGCTTTATTGAAGAGCTGCAGGCTCACTGCTCAAAATCGGCCGGCAAAATCGCATCTATTATCGGACGCTATTATGCAATGGACCGCGACAAGCGTTGGGAGCGCGTTAAGGAAGCTTATGATCTGCTTGTGAATGGCATTGGTAAAAAAAGCCATAACATGGTTGAGGCTATGCAGGAGTCGTATGACGCTGATGTCACCGACGAGTTTGTCAAGCCTATTGTCAATGCTGATGTTGACGGAACCATCAAGGATGGCGATGCTGTGATATTCTTCAACTATCGCAATGACCGTGCGAAAGAACTTACTACTGTGCTGACACAGCATGATATGCCGGAGGCCGGAATGCACATTATTCCCGGATTGCAATATTACTGCATGACTCCATATGATGCATCTTTTACCGGTGTGCATATCTTGTTTGATAAGGAAAATGTGAACAATACTCTCGGTGAATATCTTTCATCTCTTGATAAGAAGCAGCTTCATATCGCTGAGACAGAGAAGTATGCTCATGTGACATTCTTCTTCAATGGTGGTCGTGAGGCTCCATACGACGGCGAGGAGCGCATCCTTGTGGCTTCGCCCAAGGTGGCTACTTACGACCTGAAGCCTGAGATGAGTGCATATGAGGTCAAGGACAAGCTGGTTGAGGCTATAAAGAGTCAGGAATATGACTTTATTGTAGTGAACTATGCCAACGGTGATATGGTAGGCCATACCGGCGTCTATGAGGCTATCGAGAAGGCTGTGAAAGCTGTGGATGAGTGTGTGAAGGATACCGTTGAGGCTGCAAAGGCCGCTGACTATGAGGTGATCATCATAGCCGACCATGGTAATGCAGACAATGCTATAAATGCTGATGGTACACCCAATACGGCTCACTCTCTTAATCCTGTGCCATGCATCTATGTTACTTCGCGTGCTGATGCTCATGTAGAGAATGGACGTCTTGCTGATGTAGCTCCCACTATCCTTAAGATTATGGGGATTGCTCAGCCTGAGGAAATGACCGGTCATGCTCTTATTGACTGATCTGGGTTTATGCCGTTGTTGAGTGCGGCTCGATCCGACTCATACTGATTGAAATATTAAAACGCCTTGTATCGCGTGCGATACAAGGCGTTTTTTTTTGAAGGTAGATGTCATGTCTTATTAAACACCATCTAAGTAACATAGGGATTTTCACTGGGATGGTGTTATTTGTTGGATTTTATCATGATTGAATGTGTAAATATCGGAAATGGATAATATTCATCTGTTTTCTATCGTTTTGCTCGTTGGATGTGCAATTGT
>CANPDS010000075.1 GCA_947573015.1 uncultured Muribaculum sp. | reverse complement strand
GCTGTGCCATCCGTCGGTATGATGGTATTCGGGGGTAAGACGTATGTTGTCCATCCATGAGGCATAGTACACTATCGATTTGCCGTCGAGATACTTTTCTACAGCGGCTTTAGCTGTCGGGGTTAGATTGCATTCGGCGATATATGCTACAGCATCATGACCTACGCGGCCGAACGACCATGCGTTGGCAAACATTGCAAGGGATAGGAGGGTGGTTGCGATTTTTAGTTTCATTGCGATATGTTGGTGTTAAGCGGGTGCCCGGAGAGAGCAGGACACCGGTTTTTGGATTGTTTTTATTTCATGATTTCATATAGAGTCTGTATCTCTTCGGCGGTCTTGGCATGGTCGTAGATCATAATGTCGTCGAGACAGCCCAGGAGCGGGGCATTTATCTGATGGTCTTTTGTTTTGGTGAACTGTTCGGTACAGCCGATGAAGAATGGATCCTTGTAAGTGTCTTTCGCGGTCTGTGCGGCAGATGTGGCAGATAGTCTGCCGTCAGCATAAATCTTGGTCACACATTTCCCTTCCGACATCTCTTTGACGAATACTATGCAGTGCCATTCATTGTCGAGTAGATTTTTATCCTGCGAGTTGGCTGCGCAGGCGCTCCCTTGACCTGTGGTGTTGACATACCAGCGGGTAAAGCCTTCCGATGCCGAAGAGGTGGTGTTCAGACGTGCCCATTCCTGACTCTGGTCCATGTGTGATGGCTCCTGCAGGGCGTCCGCGGTTGAACAATCCCATGCGTGATCCCTTCGCGCCGTCAGCCTTTATCCACATTACAAGGGTCATAGCCTGAAGGCCTCCGGGAAGAAGTTCGGGATTGGCTATCTGCAACACAGCATAATCATCTGTATTTGTCTTGCATACTCCGCTGAGTTCCACTGAATAATCTCCATCATGACGGGATGGTGCCTTAAGGTTGATGCTCCATTTGCTAGGATCGGAGGAGTATTCCTCCATGATGATATTCTTGTTGGGACCCATGTCTTTGAGAGTGCCGTCGAATGGGAACCACATGCTCAGTCCGGTCGATGGAAGTACCATCACATAAGCATCTTTCTCGCACGATGAGCGGTTGATATCGTTTGATGCCGTAAGGCTCACTTTGTAGCGGCCAGGAGTGGAGTATCTTATCGTAGGATTACGATCTGTAGATGTCGGTGTATCGGCACCATCGAATGTCCAGCTCCATTGTTCCGGACGGCCCATGGTCTGATCTTCGAAGGTTATCGTTTCACCGGCAAGTATCATGCGTGATGTTGATGTGCCGAATTCGGCGGCTACTGCGTCATGGTCGATCACATTCAGATAGTCGGTCTTGGTGATGGTAGCGTTGGCGGCAGGACTGCTCACGTTCAGGGTCACGGTATATAAGCCTGGAGCGAATTTAAGTACCGGATTCTGTTCAGTAGATTTTACAGTAATGCCATCAGAGGATGTGAATGTCCAGTCCCATGCGTTCGGGAACCCGGCTGATTTGTCGGTGAAAGTCACATCGTCGGTATTGTATGCATTGAGTTTGTCGGCTTCGAAGTCTGCGGTCATCTCACCCGGATAGGCCACGGTGATCAGTTGGCTGAACACCCTCTCCGAGTTGTTATCGCCACGACCTACTCGCAGAGTCACGCTATATGTACCGGGTTTGTTGTATACCACCTCTGGAGAAAAGAGTTGCGAAGTTTCAGGCTCGCCACCCTCGAACACCCAGTCCCAGCGTGCGGGATTTCCTGTTGACTGGTCCATGAAGCATACCTTTTCGCCTGCAGCGACCTCCGTGCGGTCGCATTTCATATTGGCTTCCAGTGGGCCCATCTTGGCATCATCCTCGCAACTTGCGAGAGCCAGAAGTGTGGCCGCACCATATATATAGGATTTGTAGTTCATCGTATGGTTGGTTTATTGGAAACTGTTTTAAACTTATTTTATGTCGTCGAGTTTGAACTTGCGGAATATTATTCCTCCCTCGTTGAGGTAGCCATACTCCGATAGCAGAGCAATCTCTCCGTCGGAGAAACATGCTATATCAGAGTATCCGCCGACCTCCTCACCGGTGTAGTCCACCCCTTTGCTCCATGTGGTGCCATCGTCAAAGCTCGCACGTATGGTATTGTGCCAGCGACGTTCCTGCCATGCGGGGTTGCAGAACAGCAGCACGTTTTTACCATTCTTGCCGCCACCATAGGAATAAGTGTAGATAGAACCCTGACATCCTGGATCAGGCAGAGCATCCACGATTGTGGTCTCGCTCCATGTAAGGCCGCCGTCGCGGCTGATGGAATGCCCACGGTAGCCGATACCATCGGTCATGCGGATGCTCATGAGCAGGCTTCCGTCGCTAAGTTCGCACAGAGTCGACTCGTTGGTGTTGGGCGTGGGAGTGGCTCCGCCATAGTGCCATGTCTCGCCGTTGTCGTCAGAGTAGATGGAGTTGGCATAATATGGGGAGTCGTTGGAGCTGCGCATGTAGCCCGAGATTACAAGACGTCCTTTGTTTGGCTCGCGTTGCTTTACGATACCATGGCATGGACCTTGCGTGAAGCGTTTGAATCCGTTGGGGCGCACGTCATTGGTGATTTCGCGAGGGGTCTCCCACGTCTGGCCTTCATTGTCGGAGTATGTGACGTATATGCGGCTGTCGCTGTAGTTTTTGTTCATGATCATCACCACACGGTTCTGTTCGGGGAGATATATCGGACATGGGTTGTGGCAGGTAGCAGTACCGTCATCGAACACTACCAGCAGATCCTGCCATGTGCGTCCGCGGTCGCCTGAGCGTCGCAGCACAATGTCGATGTTGCCGCCATCCTCGCGGCCGTCGACACGACCTTCGGCGAATGCGAGCACATTGTCATGTTTTGTGATCACGATTGCCGGGATCCGGTAGTATGAGTAGTTGTCGGCATTGCGTATGAATGGCTGTGAGTCGGGGAGTTGCAGATCGGCTATCACCGGATCGATATCGGAGCATCCTGTCAGGGCCGCACCGGCGATGCCGAGCAATGCTATATATTTAAGTGGTCTCATAATCAATAACCTTCAGTTTGTGTTAGATTCTCGTTATAGTCGCGCATAGTTGGAGTAATGGGGAAGTAGAGTGGTGTGCTCTTTCCGTTGAGGTTGGGCACCTCATCGTAGATGTTGATGGTACCTGCCGCATGTGCTCTCATCAGATCGGGCCAGCGTTTCAACTCGAAGCATAATTCAAGGAAACGTTCGTCGAGTATGGCACGCTGCACACTGTTCTTATCGGTAGCTCCGGAATAGTCGCCGATACCGGCACGGTTGCGGGTGATGTTCATCAGATTGATGGCTTTGTTTACATTTCCACCACCAAGATAGCATAGAAGCTCGGCTTTAAGCAGATGCGCGTCAGCAAGACGATATACCACGATATCATTGTCGTAATAGCGGTCTTTGGTGTATGCTGTGCCACGGAATTTGTTCTGACATGTGAACAGCACTTTGCCGGCGGCGTTCACACCCTCTATGAAGCATACCGGACGGCGTTTGTCCGCACCTGTGAATGCGGCCTTTATCTTTGCCGATGGGGCATAATATGGAGCTGCGATATTTCCGTTGGAGTAGGGGATGTCATCTTTGTTGACTGCGTTTCCTACCTGTCCTTGTACCGCTGATTCGGTGAAATTGAGCGCATACATACTGTCATACTCCCCGAAGCGCACGTAGATAGCAAAAATTATTTCGGAATTTGTGCGATGGTCTACGTCGAACACATGCGCATAATTCTCCATCATAGCCACACCGCACTGCTCCACTTCCTCAAGTGCAGCGATGGCATCTGTAAGATCCTCTTGCCTACCGCTCTTCAATACAGTATAGTTCCATGAGAGAGCCTCGGCTTTCAGCATAAGCGCCGACGGGCGTGAGATGCGGTATTTATTGGGTATCGTTTTTTCAGGGAAGAGATTCAGGGCATTGTCAAGATCCGACAGTATCTGCGCCATGAGTGCTTCCTTGGATTGGCGTGATGGTTTGTTGTCCTTGGCGTAGGTCTCGGTAGGTTCAAGTACTATCGGTGCATCGCCCCACATCTGGAGGAGCAGCATGTTGTCGTGCGCACGCAATGTGTATGCTTGGGCCAGAATGCGGTTTTTAGTATTCTGATCGCCAAAACTTATGCCGGGAGCATATTTCAATATCATGTTCACGTGGTGGAGATTGGTGAATATCACCTTCCAGTCGTACCCGTTGTCATTGTCAAGACGTTGGGTATGTGCTCTCGACACACCTCCGCGCGATCCCGGCTGAAGAGCATCTCCACGGTCTTCGCCATATGTTACACGGTCGATAAGCGATCGGAAATTGTAATATGTGCCGGTAAGGTATCCTTCCACATCGCTTTGGTTTTCCCAGTAGTTGGCGTTGGATATATCAGAGATCGGGTCAATTTCCAGTTGGCTCTCACATGCGCTGAGCATCAGGGCCATGGCACCCATATAAATAAGACTTTTCAGTTTCATATCTGTAGATTATTTCAGGGTAAAGTTGAGGGTGAAGAGGAACGAGCGCGGACGTGGATATTGGCCGGTGTCCACACCTATGATCTCAGGGGTCAGACCTTCGTAAGCGGTGAGGTATCCGAGATTGTATACAGCGGCTGTCATGGTAACATTGTCAATGTGATGTTTCTGGAGGAATTTGTTGCGCAGCAGATAGCTGAGCGATAGTTCACGGAATGCCAGATAGTCGCCCTTGGATATATAGAGGGAGTTGGATGTGCCTTCATTGCTGCCGTATGTGCTGGTGAAGCCGAGAGGACAGTTGGCACCATTCGCACCGCGCACATGGTTGCGCTTGCCGTCGCCAAGGTCGGCGTTGACATCATAGCGTGGTATGGTGGCGATGTCGCCCTGCTTGTGCCATGTGGCCGAAGTGGCTGTCTCGTGGAGTGTGGCGTAGTTGTGGCGCAGGTTGCCGTTGGCGCTCGCACGGTAGCGGTTGTCGATGACGTTGCCGGCCGAGAAGTCGGTCATGAAACGCAGTGTGAAGTTCTTGTAGCGGAAGATGTTGTTGAACGATCCCATCTTATCGGGGTTGATGTAGCCTACGAGATACATGTCGTGCTGGTCGATTATACCGTTTTTGTCGAAGTCGTGCCAAATGGCATCGCCTCCTGTTTTACCTTGGCCGAGACGGGTGGCATGTACTATCTTGTCGTAGGGGGCGGCAGCTGCATCTTCGTCAGTGGCATATACACCATCCATCTTGAAGGCAAACTGAGCGCCGAAACGTTCACCTTCTGCCAGACCGCCTACTTCAATATATTTGCCAAGTTTCTCATCGAATATCACGCCGCCGTTTATACGGTTGCGTGCAGCTCCGTTGTTTGGTAGCTTGCCCACTATGGTGCGGAAGAATGCGAAGCTCGCGCTTACGTTCCAAGAGAAGTCGCGTGTCTGTATGGCTGTGGCGTCAACCGAGGTCTCGATACCTTTGGTGATGAGGGTGCCGTAGTTCGATTTGATTGAGGAGAAACCGGTTTCCGACCAAAGTTTTTCATCAATAAGGCGATTGCTTGTCTCCTTGCGGTATACGTCTACGAGCAGTGATATGCGGTTGTTGAACAATCCGACATCAAGACCGAGATCGGCCGATGTAGTCTCTTCCCAAAGCAGATCGCGGTTGGCGAGTGTGGTGTTGAGCAGACCGGCCTCGCCTGCATAATTGTATCCGGCTGCATATTTTCCCTGGGTGTTGGCAAGCGAAAGGTTGTCGTTGCCGGCTTTACCCCAGCTTGCGCGCAGCTTCAGATTGTTTACGATTGGAGTGAGACGCTCGAAGAAATTCTCTCGGTGGATGTTCCATCCTACTGATACGCCCGGGAACGTTGCAAACTTATGGTTCTCTGCAAAATGTGACGAACCGTCGTAACGCACGCTTACGGAGAGAAGATACTTCATGTCGTAATTGTAGTTGATACGCCCGAAGTAGCTGCTCATTTTCTTGAATGATTGAGACGATGTGGTCTTGTCGGTATCGAGAGTAGATACGCCGTTGATGGTCTCTATCTTATCTGATGTGCCACCGTAGCCATTAACAGTCAGGTCGAAGCCATCGGTATAGGTGTAGTTGTAACCTGCCATGAAGTCAAAGTTATGGCGGTCCCAGATCTCTTTCGAGTAGTTTGCGACAATATCGTATTGATAGTTTTTATTCATGTCGCGGGTTGAGATTGAGATGCGTGATTTCTGCACTTCATTGGCGCGTTCAAACTGATGGTTTTTTGTATTGTCGAGGCGAAAGGAGAACATCGGGCGGATGTGCAGATCTGGAATAAGCTCCCAATCGAGTTCGGCCATGAGATTTGTGCGGTCAACGGCATTATATTTCGACTGGTAATATACCTCATGGAGTCGGGTGCGGAACGATGCTGTGTTCTCACCGGGAGCCGGAGTGCCATCCTCGTAGTACTGGCGTGTTGTAGGTGGCATGAGCGAAGCACGGGCCATCACATTGTTTTCGTTGAGACCTACAAATTTGCGCTGTATGTAGTTGACAGAACTGCGCACGGTCACATTGTCCATCACTTTGTATGATCCGTTGGCGGTGAAACTCCAGCGGTCGTAGTCGTTCCCTATGACTATACCGTCCTGTTTCAGATATCCGAGGCTCAGATAGTAGGTGCCCCGGTCGTTGCCTCCGGAGAAATTGATATTGAAATCGTGGTTGATGGGTGAGCGCATCAGGTTGTCCTGATAGTCTTCATTTTTGAATAGTAGCATCTTACCGGGGGTAGCGGGGTCTTCCATGGTTTCCCAGCCTCGGTTGGTAAGCAGATTTTCTACATATCCCTGTCCGTACTTGTCGATCCAGTCATCGAGGAATGCAAGATTCACGTAGCTGTCGATCACATTGTTGGTGCTCATGCCGAACGAGCCATTGAGATATTTCTCAGGATTGTAGGCACGTGTGGCGGCCTCGCGTGTGATGCTGAGATATTCGCGTGCGTCGCTGATGGGCATCTTCTTAGGCTGGTGATCTACCGATATGCCATAGCTGAACGATATCTGTCCTTTGCCTTTCTTCCCTTGCTTGGTAGTGATCATCACGATGCCGTTGGCGGCCTTTGCGCCGTAGATAGCGGTAGATGCCGCATCCTTGAGTACTTCGACCGACTCTATGTCGGCATAGTTGAGGTCGGTGATCGTACGGATCACACCGTCGATGATGTAGAGCGGCGCATCATTCCCAGGAGAAGTAGTTGTGCCTCCTCGTATGGTCACCGACGGACTCACACCGGGGCGTCCGCTTGAAAAATTCACCTGCATGCCCGGAACCTTGCCCTGAAGCATCGACATTACATTGTGGCTCGGTGCGATGGCCATATCCTCAGCCTTTACTTTGGTGATGGCGCTGGTGACAGTGGCGCGTGACTGCTTGCCATAGCCGATCACCACCACATCGTCGAGGTTGACAGCGCTTTCGCTGAGCGATACGTTTACTGTCTTCTGGCCGTTGATGGCTACGTTCCGGGTGGTCATGCCCACATACGTCACCACTATAGTGCCGTTGGCCGGTACCGAGATGGAATAGGTTCCGTCGACATCGGTCATCACACCATTTGACTGACCTTTCACACGCACTGTCGCTCCTATGAGCGGTTCGTTGGATGAATCGCTCACGGTGCCTTTCACCGTTATCATGGTCTGTGTCTCCGTCTCCGTCTTGTCGGGCGACGCTTTGACCTCGACAGGCATTGTGGACATCCCTAAGGCCAGCAGTACCGTCGCATAGCGGCATACTTTTCTAAAATTACAAAATTGATTCAACATAGATAGGTGTTATTGGTGATATAAATTTCAGGTTGCATGATTTTTAAGGATCCTTGTAGATTTTTTATCAACACACGGTTGGATATCCTTTAGCTTTCGGCGATTGCGAGGCACTCTTCATGTGCGTCATCGCGCATGTCGATTGTTGTTGGCCGTAGGCATATCAGTATGAGGGCTACGGTAAAGGTCACGAGCACCGACAGCAGGGCGAAGTCGCGTCCGAGAGTTCCGGTATCCATAGAGCGCCCGAGCAGGTCGGTTACGGCAGCTCCGGCAAACACGCTGCACATGTTCATTATTCCATAGGCCGTGGCGCGGTTGCGCGACGATACGAACTGGCATACGATAGGCATGTTGTTGGCATCGAAAAATCCGAATCCGATACCGAAGAGCACTGCGCCGGTGACAACGGTAAATAGTCCTGCCCCATATCCGATACATAGTAACGCCGGAATCATGAGAGAGAGTCCGATAGCCGCTGTGTAGATGCGGCCTCGAACATTGCGCATCACCTATCGGTCGGAGATGAATCCACCGAGGAGCACACCTGCAAACGATGACACAGCTATCGATATGGTGGCGATCGGTCCGGCTACCGACATATCTATGCCAAGGCTTGAGGCGAACAGCGACGGTAGCCAGTTTTTAGTGGCCCATCCCGGCACTGACGGTACACAGAAGTAAAATAGTATCACCCAGAAAGAGATATTTGCCAGGAGCATTGCCATGCCTTTGAATACCGGCACTTTAGCTTTTTCCTCTTTCTCTATTGTCGCCACGTGGCGCGGTGTGTCGTGAAGCAGCAGCATCAGTACTACGCTGTAGGCTATTCCGATTAGACCGAAGCTGTGGAATGTGCCGTGCCATCCGTACATTACTGCCAATGTTGCTCCGAAGCCACCCATGGCCTGGCCGAAATATATTCCTGTCATGTTGATGCCGATAGCGAGCGAACGTGTGCGTTCGCGGTGGTAGTCAGCAATAAGCGACAGGGCGGCCGGCATGTAAAGAGCCTCGCTGACGCCCATTATGCCTCGCAGGAGATATAGCTGGTTGAACGAAGTTGCGTAGCCCATCATGAATGTCACGAACGACCATACGAACAGTGCCGATACAATGACCCACTTTCGGCTGATGCGGTCGCCGATTATGCCTGAAAAAGGACTCATGATGCCGTATACCCAGAGAAACACGGCCATGAGTCGTCCGAAATTGGCTGCCGACTCAAGCTCGGATATATCAATCATTATTGATTCGCGCATGGTGGACAGCATCTGCCTGTCCATATAGTTGAGCATCCCCACGGCCCATAGCAGGGCCACGACTATCCATGCGTAAGTGCGGGTGTTTCTGTTGATTATGGATGCCATAAGGTAATTAGGGGTTTAAGATTTCGTTTAAGTCGATTTTGATGAATACAATATCGGTCAGACCGCTTTCGTAGAGGATGCCGATACTGTTGTTGTCTACAGAGGTTATGCTTGAATATCCGAATCCTTTGCTTTCGTCGAACATTATGTGGTATGCCTCAGGCCATGTCATTCCATCGTCGAAGCTCGCCTTTAGGGTGAGGTCTTTGCGTTTTTTATGGTGTGGCGGATTGGCGAACAGTAGTATTGATGAGCGTTTTCCGGATG
>CANPDS010000074.1 GCA_947573015.1 uncultured Muribaculum sp. | reverse complement strand
ATCCGCTATTATCGAAGCTGTGCTTGCATTGCCTCTTAAAATCGATGTATTGGTAGTGGATGACGGATCTCCTGACGGTACGGCCGCAATTGTCAAATCTAAGCAGGTGGAATATCCAGATCGCATACATTTGATAGAGCGGTCCGGGAAACTCGGATTAGGTACAGCTTATATAACAGGTTTTCGTTGGGCACTTGATCATGGATACGAATATATCTTTGAGATGGATGCAGACTTCTCCCATAATCCTCAGGATTTGGTGAAACTGCACGATGCATGTGCAGCCGGTGCGGATGTCGCGGTTGGATCGCGTTATATCACTGGAGTGAATGTCGTGAATTGGCCAATGAGTCGTGTGTTGATGTCATATTTTGCATCGAAGTATGTAAGGTTGATCACCGGGATGCCTGTACAAGACACTACAGCAGGTTTCGTATGCTACCGCAGAAGAGTACTTGAGCACATGGAACTTGATAAAATCCGATTTAAAGGTTATGCATTTCAGATTGAAATGAAATTCACAGCCTATAAAATGGGCTATAAAATTGAGGAAGTACCTATAATTTTCGTCAACCGTGTACTTGGCACCAGTAAGATGAGTTCCGGCATATTCTCCGAGGCCATGTTTGGAGTGATGCGCCTGAAGTATGATAGTTGGTTTAGAAAATATCCAACCCCATGAATTATACAATAATATATAATGGAGTCATTATAAATGATGATGCTAAATATCTTGGATATCTTCTGTTTGACGAAGATGGCACGATAACAAGCATTCGTCATGGAGTACCTTCGCGTGAATTGGTGGAAAACTGCTATGATAGTTTTGATGCCTCAGGGTGTCTGGTGCTTCCCGGAGTTATTGATGATCAAGTACATTTCCGTGATCCAGGGTTAACTCATAAAGGCGATATCGCCACCGAATCGCAGGCAGCTGCAGCCGGTGGAGTTACGTCTTTTATGGACATGCCAAATACAAAGCCTCCGACAGTAAGCCATAAAGCTTTTCTGGAAAAGTTGCAGCGTGGACATAATGTGTCGGCAGTGAACTACGCATTCTTTATGGGTGCGACAAATGATAATCTCTCAACATTGCTGACCACTGATTTTTCACGATGTCCTGGTGTAAAATTATTTCTTGGCTCTTCTACCGGGAATATGTTAGTTGACCGAGACAGATCATTGAATGAGATATTCTCGCGTGTTCCTACAATAATTGCGGTCCACTCCGAAGATGAATCTACAATTCGAGCGAACAGCCAACGTATTTCAGCCCAATATCCAAATGGTGTGCCAGTCGAACAGCATCCTAATATCCGATCACGCGAAGCATGTGTGATAAGTACACGCAAAGCTATTGATCGTGCAAAAAAATATGGCAGCCGTCTGCATGTGTTGCATTTGAGCACAAAGGAAGAAGCTCAAATGTTTTCTGCTCGACCGCTTAGTCAAAAGAGGATAACATCAGAAGTCTGTGTGCATCATCTTTGGTTTTGTGACGAAGATTATGCCCGGCTTGGAACGCGCATAAAAATGAATCCGGCAATCAAGACAGCTGCCGATCGTGATGCATTGCGAAAAGCATTATGTGATGGCCGGATAGATATCGTAGCTACCGATCATGCGCCTCATTTGCTTTCGGAGAAGGATGGTGATGCTCTAACTGCGACGTCCGGTGCTCCAATGGTGCAATTCTCACTTCCGGTCATGCTTGAGATGGCCGATATGGGTATCTTTACCCATGAGTTAGTCATAGAAAAGATGTGCCATGCTCCGGCACGGTTGTTCGGTATAAAAAAACGCGGTTATCTGCGCAAAGGATATGCCGCAGATATAACAGTAGTACGCACAAATGATCCATATGAAGTTACGGACAACATTGTGTTAAGTCATTGCGGCTGGACTCCACTTGCCGGCACAACCCTGCATAATCGGGTTATAGCCACATGGGTAAATGGCAAAGCAGTATGGCGCGACGGGCATATAAATCCTGAGGTAAGAGGAAAAGCTTTACGCTTTAACAAGTAGGCATTGAAATTTTATATAATAAGAATTTTATATAATAATTTCGCGGTTTACCTATCTAATGATATAAATAATAATACTCTATATAAATCATCATGTTAGAAAAAGCTGATGTAAAGACCATTGATAAAGTGGTCGTTAGATTTTCCGGTGATTCGGGCGATGGCATGCAGCTTGCCGGCAACATTTTTACAAATGTATCGGCAGGCATAGGAAATCAGGTGTCAACATTCCCTGATTATCCGGCAGAAGTCCGTGCTCCACAAGGTTCACTGAGCGGAGTGTCAGGATTTCAGGTACACCTGGGTATAGGAGTGCATACTCCAGGCGATCAAGCAGATGTTCTGATCGCCATGAATCCGGCTGCATTAAAGCAGAATGTAAAGCATTTGAAGAAGGGTGGTGTCGTAATCGTCGATATTGACTCTTTTAAAGAGAGCGATTTAAAGAAAGCTCAATTTGTCACCGACGACCCGTACACTGAACTTGGTCTTAAGGCACAAGTAGTGGAAGTGCCGGTCACATCTATGACTAAAGCAGCTCTTGCAGAAAGCGGTCTAGACAATAAATCTGTGCTCAAATGCCGCAATATTTTTGCGCTTGGATTGATCTGCTGGTTGTTTGACCGTCCTCTTGAAGCGGCTATACACCACCTCCATCATAAATTTGCCAAGAAACCGGCTATATTTGAAGCAAACAGCAACGTTATACGTGCTGGATACGATTATGGCGCAAATATCCATGCCGGAGTATCTACTTACCGAATAGAATCTGAGGCTGTGCGCCCCGGTATATACACTGACATCAATGGAAATACTGCTGTTGCATGGGGCTTGATTATGGCATCAGAGAAATCAGGTCGTCCACTCTTCCTTGGAAGTTATCCCATCACACCGGCAACAGATATCTTACATGAACTGGCAAAGCGTAGAGATCTTGGCGTAAAAGCCATTCAGATGGAAGATGAAATTGGTGGCGTATGCTCAGCGATAGGTGCTTCATTTGCAGGAAATCTTGCCGTAACCTCCACCTCTGGCCCCGGATTGGCACTCAAGAGCGAGGGAATTGGCCTTGCCGTAATGGCAGAGCTGCCTCTTGTGATAATTGACGTGCAGCGTGGCGGTCCGTCAACAGGTCTGCCCACCAAAACAGAACAGACAGATCTCATGCAGGCCCTTTATGGCCGAAATGGAGAGTCGCCAGTGGTAGTAGTAGCTCCGGCCTCACCAACCGATTGTTTCACAATGGCATTTGAAGCAGCACGTATTGCCATCGAGCATATGACTCCCGTCATATTGCTTTCCGATGCTTTCATTGGCAACGGATCAAGCGCATGGAGAGTGCCGGAAGCTGATGAATTCCCTGAGATACAACCAAGATATGTACCGGAAGAACTGCGTAAAAACTGGCGCCCATATATGCGCGATGAAGCTACTCTTGCCCGTTATTGGGGTATTCCAGGCACAGAAGGATTGGCACATCGACTCGGCGGCCTTGAAAAAGACTACACTACAGGAGCCTTGTCGATAGATCCTGTAAATCACGAGAAGATGGTGCATGCCCGCAAGGAGAAAGTAGAGCGCGTGGCTATGGATATCCCTGAATTGGAAGTTCTCGGCGACTGCAATGCTGATACCATTTTGATAGGATGGGGAGGTACTTACGGGCACCTTCGTTCGGCCGCAGAAGAACTTATTAAAGAAGGTTGCCCGATAGCATTTGCCCATTTCCGCTATATCAACCCATTGCCTCGCAACACTCAGCAAATACTTTCACGCTACAAGAATGTAATCTGTGCAGAGTTGAATACCGGACAGTTTGCCGACTTCTTGCAAAGCCGCATGCCCGGATTACAGATTAAGCGCATAAATAAGATTCAAGGACAGCCATTCCTGATAAGCGAGATAAAAGCCGGTGTAAAAGAAATACTCGGTAAATAATTATTCCGAAATAATTAAAACAGACACTTAAAATGGATATCAAGCAATATACGCCAGCCGAATACAAGAGCGATCAGCCGGTACGTTGGTGCCCTGGATGTGGCGATCATGCCATACTGAATGTACTCCATAAGGCAATGGCGGAGATTGGGGTTGCGCCACATATGACAGCGGTAATCTCTGGAATAGGCTGTAGCTCTCGACTGCCATATTATATGAACACATATGGCTTCCATACTATTCATGGACGTGCTGCCGCGATAGCAACCGGATTTAAAGTTGCCAATCCGGAAATGACGGTATGGCAAATCTCCGGCGATGGCGACGGTCTTGCCATCGGTGGTAATCATTTCATCCACGCTGTGCGCAGAAATGTCGACATCAATCTGCTTCTTCTCAATAACAAGATTTACGGTCTTACAAAGGGACAGTATTCTCCGACATCTGACCGAGGATTTGTAAGCAAGTCTTCTCCATATGGCACTACCGAAGATCCTTTCATTCCGGCAGAGCTTGTATTCGGTGCACGTGGCACATTCTTTGCCCGTTCCATCGATGTTGAATTGGCCACCTCCCAGGAGGTAATGGTCGCCGCCGGTCGCCACAGAGGCACTTCTGTAGTGGAATTGCTGCAAAACTGTGTGATATTCAACAACGGCATCCACAACCACATAACTGACCGCGAGTACCGCGCAGATCGCACGATACATTTGAAGCATGGTGAAAAGATGCTGTTCGGCAAGGAGATGAACAAAGGCCTTGTGCGCGATGGATTTTACCTCAAGGCAGTTGAGCTTGGCACTGAAGGATATACAATTGATGATGTGCTGGTGCATGATGCCCACACGCCCTCAAACTTCCTCCATCAGCAGCTTGCCATGATGGACGGACATGATCTTCCACTTGCGATTGGTGTGATCCGCGATGTGGATGCACCTGTCTACAATGAAGAGATCGATGCTCAGATTGCTCAAATTAAATCAAAGAAAGGATTTGACACTCTTCGTTCGATGATTCTTGCAGGAGAGCATTGGACTGTAGAATAAACATACACATGCAAGTTACCACCTCAAAAGGTGGTAACTTGCGCACCGATGTTACCCACTCCAAACAACCATAATTCAAGTAGCTGGCCGTGAAGTTCCGAAAAAAATTTCACGGCCTTATTTTTATGTAAATCAGCACAATCGCAACACAAAGAGCACGCCATGACAAATAAAAGTTTGACGAGGTGAGAAATATTGATTAATTTTGTCAAAGGAAACCTCTTGAAGTTGAAAACACATTCATCTTCTTGCAGAACACACAGAGGTCCCCCTATACACATATTCAGAATTCGAGTTGTGGCTCAATGTGTATTTGGTATGACTGCACAACACACAAGATTTCCATATACTCCGGTCAAGACACTTTCGATCGGGGGAGTAGAAGAAATGCATAAATTTACTGCGGTTTAATTTTTGCAATATCCCATTATGGAGAAACACACCTCCACATACCCCGTTGTAGATACTAATGACCTTGCTAAATTTGTGTCTGAGAATTATTCCGAAAAGTCCCAGAAGACGTATTTGGCTGTAATACAACAGGTTAAAACGCACGGGGGGGGGGTATTTATCAACCTCCGATTTAGGAGATGGGTATGTAGAGTCATTCCAGACTTATTTATCCGGGCGTCTTGCCCCAGGCAGCATATCGCAATATCTCCGCAATCTTCGCTCTCTGCTCTCTTCATATCTTGGCCCGGAATATAAGGCCTATGTAAAACACGCATTCCGAAATGTCGGCTCAAAAAATGAGAGCGAGACAAGATGCATCACGTCGGCTGACTTTTTCAAGCTAAAAGCAGATACTGGCATCGCTCCGCATATGCCGCTCGCTAAGACGCGCGAGCTGTTTATACTAAGCACATTGCTTGGCGGTCTTCCATTAGAGCAGATAGCAGCCTCTCTTGACCGCATGATATGCACAGGCAGCCTAACGACCAAGTCAGGGCAAAACATTACACTGCCAGAGCAGGCTGTTGATCTGATTGATCGTTTCAAACAGCAATTTGACATACCACTCAGCGATTACCTTTCACAATTATCTGCCGATGATTATGCCCGACGGCTCGATGCGATAGGGGCAATGCTGCAATTGCGTCGTCCGCTGGCGCCACGCTCATCAGCCGATGCATGGGTGGCAATAGCGCGGGAATCAGGCATCTCCCCACAGATTCAGCCGACACCATAGTCAGCGCAGAAGATCTGCAAGGGGCCTACAGCATCGTAGCCGACAGAATTGAAAGCACAGTGCGCCACTGGTACGCCATGCGCTGCTATTCTACTCCGGCCGACGAAATAAGCTCACGCATACTCGGCCACATAGCCTCCGGAGACATTTCAGATTGCGACATATATCAGCCACAGTCGGAACAAATACCCGACCGTGTGTTGCAGCCGATATTGTTTTTCCGGACCACATCGGCCAACGCATTGTCGCTTAAGCGCCACCTCGGAGGCGACGTATACATCTACTCCTATAGGACTGGCGATAAAAAGCCGGCCATCATCGCCAACTCGGAGATGATGACATTCATGTTGCTCGCCAACGTAGCCGGAGATTCAATACGGCTATACTTCCCGGAAGTGGATGCCGACACCCCTCTCTTTGAAGCCAACGATACAGTAATGATTACCGACGGAGACTTCTCCGGCATGGTTGGCATAGTAGAGAAAACATCAAGCGACACCATGCGTGTCGTAGTACGCATCACCGGAATCTGCGCCGTCGCTACGGCCGAGGTTCCACTAAAATTCCTCCGAGGAGTGGGGGACAACACAAAATGAAGCCCCGCCACTCCCTATCCGCCAATAAGGATCAAGCATCCCGACGGGAGATTTGCCAGAGCAGCGGACACATCGGCAATCAAATACTCAAAGAATTCGATATTGACGCATATGCATCGGCCGAAGTTCCGGACAACAAAATCATGTCTCCAGAAGCACTGTTCGCCCCGATTGATCCATCATCAGTCACCATTGACGAACTTCACCTTCGTGCCCGCACGCTCCTCGCCACATACGGTACCGGCATCTATCCTCCCGATGATGAGCGCGACCTCCTCACCGCCATCGCCGCCATCCTTGCCCAACGCAACTGCTGACACCTATTTTCGCCAATACCAGAAATGGCAGTAACATTGTCTGACATAGGCAGTATAGCATCGCTGCTTGGTCTCTTGTGGACATACATACAGGTGCAGAGAGTCAAGAAGGTGGCCGATGCAACAAGACAGGCATCCGAGGAAACAAAAGACTCCGTGCAGCGCATGCTGTCGGTAGCGCAGGTCGCCAAATATTGCGAGTCTATCCACCTGATCATAGATGAAATAACCGCTAACGAATTGCGCCTGGCTCTTCACCTGATGCGCGAGCTGAAAGCCGCCATGATAGAGCTTCAGACAGTACCTTATCTACAGCATAACGGATATTCCGAAACACTCTCCACCCATGTGAAAAATATGGGTGTCCACATCGCCAGTCTGCAGAAATCGCTGCATGACTCTGGCTCCCGACTCAAGAAAGATAAAATCACACAGGATCTCGACGAACTTTCAAGCGTGATGACTGAGATCCAAGCAAAAATAAAACACTCCGCATAGCGATATATCAAAGTTTAAAGACTGATCATGGATCCTACATACCGCCGTCTCGTACGAGACATAAAGGACAAGAGCGAACGTGGCCTCATCGCATGGACTCCCAGTAGCTACGCCGATACCTATCAGGCCAACCTCGGTAAGGGCGTAATAACCATCATGCACGATCTTGACGACCATCCCGACTGTCCTGCTGATTATGAATCGCCGATAGCTGCACTCTCGTTCCTTAACGAGCGCGGAGAGATATTCAACTCCATCCGGTGCTACACCGCTCTTGACACAGACTATCCTCTCCTCCGCGACATCTACGATGCCGCCCACAGCAATTACCTAAAAGTCGACGAAACCCTCCAAAGTATGTTCGACGACCTCAACAACCGATAATCACAGAATCTGAATAATTATTTATAATTTTAACATCATGTTTTTAGGAATAATTAACACTATTAGAAGGAAACGAAAAATAAAAATGTTTAAACGGAATAGCATCCTGAATGGAACTAAGTATTCTTTCGGTCGAGCTGCCTATGTGTCTTTAATGGATGGTTCTGTACCCGAAGACGTTCAGATAGGTGATAATTTCACTTTAAATGGAGCACTACAAAGTCAAAACGGAGGGAAAATATTTATTGGTGACAATGTTTGGATAGGAGAAAATAGCTGTATTCAATCCGTTGAGAGTGTCTCGATCAAAGGTTATTGTCGTATCTCAAATAATGTTTTCATTACAGATAATAATAACCATCCCACACATCCGCTGTATACTAGATTTCGTTCTATGATGCCAAATGGAAGTGATTGTATGCTATGGAAGCATGCAGCTCATACACCTGTTATTATTGGAGAGAATTGCTGGATTGGGCAATATGTCAGAATTCAGAAAGGAGTAACAATTGGGAATAATTGTATAATTGCAGCAAACTCAGTAGTAACTAAGAGTGTGCCTGATAATAGTATCGCTGCTGGCAATCCCGCCAAAATTGTAAAAGGAGACATAAATCAACAACCCGTTCCAACAACAGATAAAGAGTTCAATGAGTGGTACAAACTCCAATAAATTTGCCGTTTATGTTGCAGCAGGACGAATTCTTGCAATGCTGACACAATTTATAATGCCAGTATTTCTAACACATTATCTATCAGAGCAGAATTATGGATTATATTCTCAGTTTTATTTATTACTGACATTCCTCGGTACAATACTCTGTTTTGGTATTCAATCAAATCTATATTATTTTTTTTCAAAGTCCTCTAATGACACTAAATCAGCTCTTGTTTGGAATAACCTGTTCATAATGTGCGTTGCCGGCCTAATTGGAGTCTCAATATTAGCGATACCATTTTTTAGAAAATTACTATTGGGGGATGGAGCGATTCAAGCCTATTGGATTCTTATTGCATTATGCATATTTCTATATATCCCAACAAATATAATTTCAACAATATCAGTTGTCGCAAAAGACAGAGTACTTGCTACATTTTACCCTCCCATAGATATAATTCTCAAAATCTTAATTATCATTCCAACTGCATTGATATTCAATTCAATGACAGCTATATTTTGGGGGATTGTTTTACTTCAGTTTATCCAATGTGTCTTTGTGTATATGTACGTCGTTAGGAAATTTGGATCTTTAAGATTAGATAGATTAACAGATTTTAGGCTGATAAAAGAGCAATTAGCATATGCAATACCATTTGGAGGGGCTGTTATAATAAATACTATCTGTCAACGATTTGATAAAATAGTTAGTGTTTCCTATCTTTCGGAAAAAGAGTATGCCATATATGCACTTGCTTTTTTTGGAATTCCTGGCATCATGCAAATATACGATTCCATTGTTCAAGTAAATGTAACAAACATGTCAAAGGCGTTCGCAAACGAAAATAAAGCGGAGGTATTATCGTTATATCGTGATTTTGTCCGTCAGACACTTTCGTTTTCATTGCCATTGATATTGGTTGGAGTTATTTTT
>CANPDS010000073.1 GCA_947573015.1 uncultured Muribaculum sp. | reverse complement strand
ACGAGACCGTATACGTAACCACCTGATTTATATCCAATCCTGATAAATAATGTTTTTTTACCGAACTATTGTACGTAATAATTTCCAAGACTTTGAGTGTGCTTCATCACAACCACATTATCATCACATCTGCAATAAATTGGATAATGATTTGCGGGAAATGGGATTTTACGTTATCTTTGCGCGGTAATATGGCGTATAGGCTCATAATGAGCCAAAAAGCCAGATAAAACTGATTCAAACCTACAGCAAAAGGCTAAATCAGTACGTTAATCGCACGAAAAAACAATAAAACTAAAAATAAAATGGCTGAAAATGACCAAAACAACCCACAACCTACCGCTCTTGAAGAGGTAAACCGCGACAACCACGACCTTCAGGAGAAAATCACTCAGAGTCAGAAGTACATCATGTGGGGCATGATAGCCCTGTCGGTAATCGCCGTTGTTGTGCTCATATATATATTTGCCGTGCGCAATCCCGGCATCAACGCCGCTGACGAGGCTGTAGGTCCGGCCGACCTTACACTTGCTCAGGGCAACGACTCCCTCGCACTCGCACATTACCCGCAGGTAGCCAACGAATATGGACACGACGGTGGCAACCGGGCAGCCCTAATGGCAGCAACACTCCTTTTTGAAAAAGGACAGTATCAGGAAGCTATCGACCAGCTCAAGAACTACGACGCAAAAGAAGCTATCGTTGGTGCTGCAGCATACTCTCTCGAAGGCGACTGCTACGTCAACCTACAGAAGTATCCCGAAGCACTTAAAGCTTACGACAACGCTATCTCACAGAGCGATGACAACGCCCTCTATACTCCACTTTTCATGCTCAAGAAAGCAACAGTGCTCCGCGAGCAGAAAAACTACAAGGAAGAGCTGAAGGTACTTGAGACAATCAAGCAGAAATATCCCGACTACAGCAACGTTTACCGTCTCGATATCGACAAATACATTGCCCGCGCCAAATATCAGGCTGCCGAGTAAATAACAACACCATACAACCATGCGGGTGTGTCAGCGATCAATGCAACAATGACACACCCGCGTTGCATTTCCCCCTCCCACATGCTCATCACCACACCCTATGATCATTCACGCCGGCGCATGGCCACCATAGGCACCTTCGACGGTGTGCACCTCGGCCACCGGTCGCTGCTACGGCAACTGACTGAAGAGGCGCAACAGCGAGGACTCACACCGACAGCCGTGACATTCACCACACATCCACGCGCCGCCGTAACGCCCGGGGAGGCTCCACCTATGCTGATGTCGCCTAATGAGCGCTACAAGGCTCTCATGAGCGCAGGAGCTGAAGATGTGATAATGCTCCCCTTCGACCAGAAGACACAGTTGCTCTCAGCCCGCGACTTCATGGCACTGCTCCACGACCGCTACAATGTGGATGTGCTCCTTATGGGATTCAACAATGGTTTCGGCCATGACCGCTTGAAAGGAATCGATGCATACCGCATGGCAGCCGACCATGTTGGAGTGGAAATAATCGCCGCTGATGAGCTGACTATGAAAGATTGTCCGCGCGTATGCTCCTCTCAGGTCCGCACACTGCTGCAACAGGCACGCCCCGATGAAGCGGCACGCCTGCTTGGCACACCATACCGCATAGTGGGACGCGTGGTGCATGGAAAGGAATTAGGACGCACCATAGGCTATCCTACTGCCAACATTGAGCCGACCGACCCATCTTGCCTCATACCCGCCAAAGGAGTATATGCAGCCTCTGTCACACTCCCGGATGCGGCTGTATATCCGGCCATGCTCAACATCGGACACCGCCCAAGCGTAGATCAAGCGAATGCCCCGATTTCAATAGAGGCACATATATTAGGATTCGATGGCGATCTGTATGGCAAGACGGTAAGCGTAGACTTCCTGCGCTACATTCGTTCGGAGCAGAAATTTCCATCGCTTGACGCCCTCAGGGCACGCCTCGACGAGGATGCGCGCATGGTGCACGATATTTTCAACAAAAAATAATAGATACCGAGATCCCGGAGTGCTCCGAGATCTCCGACTTCTCCGAAAAAACTACTTATGAGGATAGTAATACAGCGTGTCACACACGCATCAGTAAGTATCGGCGGTGAGCTGCATTCATCTATCGGAAATGGGATGATGGTACTCGTCGGAGTCGAAAAAGATGATACTCCGGACGACGCACGATGGCTGGCTGCAAAAACTGTCGGACTGCGCATATTCAATGATACCGAAGGGGTGATGAACCGATCAGTGGCCGATGCCGGTGGAGAGATACTTGCCGTAAGCCAGTTCACCCTCATGGCATCAACGCGCAAAGGCAACCGTCCGAGCTACATACGCGCCGCAGGCCATGAGCTTGCAGTGCCAATGTATGAGCTCTACTGCGAGGAGACAACGCGCCTGCTCGGACGCCCCACCATGCGAGGTGTATTCGGAGCCGACATGCAGGTCGACTTGGTCAACGACGGGCCCGTAACCATAATAATCGACTCAAAGTTAAAAGAATGACACAGGATGACAATACCACGGCAAAATGTGCCGGTCCAGACCCCGGACAGAGCGCACCAACGGATGTGACGCTGCGCCACCTTCAGCAGGAGGTTGACCGCTGGATCACCGGAATAGGCGTACGCTACTTTTCGCCTCTCACCAACATGGCCGTGCTCACCGAAGAAGTAGGTGAGGTAGCCAGGATTATGGCGCGCCGGTATGGCGACCAATCATTCAAAGCAGGAGAAAATGCCGATGCGCTGGCCGATGAACTGGCCGACGTGCTATGGGTGATTGCCGCAATAGCCAATCAGACCGGAGTGGACCTCACCGAGGCATTTACTGCCAATATTGCAAAAAAGACGGCACGCGACCGCCACCGCCACGAGCATCTGCGCGAGGAATAACCCTCCGGCATTCCGAGCCATGATGCCCCCGAAGATGTAGCGCCATCAGAGATCTCCGGGTACTACGAAAGAACCGGGGAGGCCCGCCAATGAGCGGGCCTCCCCTTTTCTTATTGAAATCAATGGTATTACAGTGCACTATATATGCTGATGTTGTCGATAAACCAGCGGTTAGCGGTAGCGGCCGGCCATTCTGTCTGCTTGAATGTGATCTTGGTATCCTTATCAACCTTCACACCGCTGAGATCTATGGTAGCCTTGATCCATTCGAGTTTATGGCCATTCTCCCAATTATGGGTAGGCACAGAGAATGGGATTTCCTCACTGCCGTTCTGGACAATCACAACCAGATTGACCGGATCGATCTTACCGGAATTCTGACGCATCGGACACCAGTCAAACTCAAGCGTCAGACCTTCCACATCGGCCGGAATATTATCTATCGCAGGAATTGTGAAACCGGCCTGATAAGACGTCTTACCCATCTTCAGATAATTACGCTGAATGTAGATACATTCACCCTCGGTCTTTGTGGTTACGCGATGGAATACATATCCCAGACTCTCGGCATAAGCAAGAGCTGTAACGCCGTTGACTACCGGAGTCTTTATCTGCGGAGCTGTAGCATTGATATCGTCAGTCTCCACTGTACATCCGGCACTATTTGCCACAGCGAACGGTTCGAGCCATTCGAAGTCCTCCTTCCAGAAAGTACGGCGGGCCATTCCCTGATCCTCTACAGATTCAAGATACAGACGCACGAAAGGAGCCGCAACACCCGCAAAGTATCCGGTAAGACGTGCATTATGCCCATCAAGCGAAGCGATATCAATCGATCCGGGCACATCAACGACATTGATAGAGTATTTAGCTCCTTCCACCGTGAGGGTACGGCCTGAAAGGACACCTTCCACAGCCACATAGTCACGTTTGTCAGATGTATATTCGTCGATCGTGGCAGTAATATCAGCAGCCTCCGGGCGGTTGATGGCATGCCCGGTTGACACCACGGCTACCTCCTCACCTAAAATATAGCCCATCTTCTGAGTGTCATTAAACTTCTGAGCCTTTATTGACAGCTTGTCACCGGGATTGAATGTACCGGCATTCTGCATGTACACATACATCGACACGGCATCATCCGTGAGCATATATCCTTCAGCGGTCTTCGATACGACCGTTGCATCCGGAATAATCATATAAGTCCCGTCAGCCACATCATACGCCTTGTCGAGGGCATACGATGTGCCATCGCGGTAGTTGTCGCCCAGCTGCTGCACAAGGACCGAAGAACGGCTTGCCAGCGATGCGCCTTTGAACACAAGCTCTGCCTTACGGGGATTGTCAAGAGCGCCTTCACGCAGATTGTCAACCACTGTGACAGTCACTTCGGTCGTACCGGAACCGGTGGCCGGAGATATGACAATCCATTCCGGAGCCTCTACGGTCCACTGCGCGTCGGAGTATACCGTGATCATCTGTGGCTCTGCATTCAGCCCATCAAAAGTAAGGCTCTTGGCACTGGCAAGCACAGCCTTGGCCTGAGTATTATCGTCATCGTCGTCACATGCCACGAAAAAGCATGATGTAAGCAGGACGAGGGCGGTAAGTATATAATCTTTGATTTTCATCTTTCCTTATATTTATAATGTGTTACTTCCAGCCGGGATTCTGTGCGATAGGATGTCCGGCAGCTTTGCAGAGGTCAATATCATAGGAAGGTATCGGATAGAGATAGTCGCGATCCTCGTTGAATGGACCACGCTCCACATTACCATGATAATTTATATAACCTTTGGTGCCATCAGTGAGCTTTATCTCTGAACCGATCTGATACACCTGTGCGTCGGCCACATCGGGTTTGGCCTGATCAGCGGTATAGAGCACGATTTCCGGCTTGCCGTCACCATCGAGATCGTAATTTCCGGCACCGGGGAAATACATACCGGTAATCGCCTGATCATAGCACTTTCCGGCTTTCCAGCGGCGGATATCCTCCCAACGGCCACCTTCCTGACTAAGCTCAATGGCACGCTCACGGCGTATCTCAAGTATCACTCCCTTGTTGGCGCCTGTCACATTGGGATAGCCATATTCGGCAGATGCAAGATAATAATCGGGATTGGCGTTAGCGGTAGCCATATCGAGATTAGGCATTCCCACGCGTTCACGGATCTTGTTGACTGTGATATTCAGATCTTCCTGAGTCAGTTCGCCAAGCTCGGCACGTGCCTCGGCATAGATGAGCATCACCTCGGCGATACGGAACACCGGGAGATCGTTGATGCAGTCGTCGTTACGGGTAATGCCGTCAGGCACAAACTTGATGGGATTGTAGCCTGTCACCGACTCCGAAGGATTGGGGTTATGTACTTTCTTGTTGAGGGTGAAGCCCGGAGTACGTATCGACTGGGTGAGACGCGGGTCGCGGTCCACAATCTCCTCGGCATAGGTCATCTCCTGCCATCCCGGCTTGTCGGTAAAGCGTGAACCATCCTTCATCAGATACATATTGACAAACTTGCGGGTATAGCCGGGCATACCGCGCGATGGAGTGAATGAGAAGCCATATGCATCATGGCATGTCGATGTGACCTTGTCATAACGGATAGCCAGTATATACTCGTCGGAATTTGCATCGGAAGCGATAAACAGGTCGCGGTAGTCCGATTCGGGCTTACCTGATTTCCAGATTTTGTACGGGCCATCCTGAATAAGCTCCTTGGCGGCAGAGGCAGCCTCAGAGAGATAGAAGTTTGCATCATGCCCATCAAGATTGATTCCATGATACTTGCGGTAAGTGCCTTCAAAGAGGCAGAACCTTGCTTTCAGCGCAAGTGCCGCCCACTTGGTGGCGCGGTAAGGCACGTTTGTCTGCGCCTTATGGTCAGGCAGATTATTTATGGCATAGTCTATATCCTCAAGCATCTTGGTCATGACAAACTCGCGTGAGTCGCGCGCCTTGTAGAGCAGATCTGTGTCGGCCGAACCGATCTGCTGCTCATACCAGGGCACATCGCCGAAGCGCACCACCTTGTCGTAGTAGAAGTAAGCGCGGAAGAAACGGCTTATCGCGGTATATTTCACCACAGCAGCCTCATCGGAACAGTTGTGAATATTCTCAAGCAGAGTGTTGATACGGCGTAGATCGGTCCAGCTCCAGCCACCACCGCCTGATGTCTTTGGAATAGGTCGGAAGTTGCCACCACGCAGCTCATTGGAAAGATCCTGCGACACCATAAGATCGTTCTGGCTGTCGTACCCCTTCTTAGGGAGAATATTGTTGTAGAACGGATTAGAGAACAACATCAGGTCATCCTCTGTCTTGAAATAGTCCTTATCGGTAATGCGGTCCCTCGGTTCGATGTCGAGCTGATCATCGCAGGAAGTGAACGATCCCGCCGCCATCAGCATCACAATGGGAATTATATATTTTTTCATATTATTCAAGGTATTATGTGATTAGAATGTGATATCCAGTCCGAACATAAATGTCTTCTGCCAGGGATAGTATGCGTTGTTGGCATCGGCATCAGTTTTATTGCCACGACGAATGGCAGCCTCCGGATCAATATATTTGGTATGCTTCTTCATCGGCGACCAATAAGTAAGGTTCTCACCGGAGAAGTAGAAGCGGACCTGATCGATACCGGCTTTCTTGGTGATCTTGGCAGGGATGGTATAGCCCACTGTAAGGTTCTTCAGACGAAGATAGCGTGCATTCTGGAGATAACGGTCGTTGGCATCGCGGAGGTAGCCGCCGGTCGACATGTTTGAACGCGGACGGATAAAGTATGCATCGGGATTATCCTCCGACCATACATTCGAGAGGAAATCCGTCGGGATAAACGAGTTGTAGGGATATCCATACGCACCCCAGAATGGCATCGACTGGTTTTCAGGATACCAATAGTGATTGCCCGTACCCTGGAAGAACACCGACACATCAAAACCGAAGTACTGGATGCTGCCCGTGATACCATACTGGAGGCTCGGCAGTGAGTTGCCTATGATGGTTTTGTCGCCTGGATTGTCGGCGGTCTCGTTTCCGGTCTCACCGATAAACCCGTCGCCATCGAGGTCGAGGATCTTAAGGTCGCCGGCCTTCCATCCACCGGTAAGGTTGCCGAGCAGGCGCGAAGAGAAGGTGTGAGAATCGCCCCATGCCTTAGCTTCCTCGTCGGTCTTGAACAGGCCATCGGTGCGGTAGCCCCAGATCTCGCCGATACGCATGCCTACATAATAGTCCTTTGCAAATGATTTGGTAGGATTGTCGTATTTGGTGATCTCGCTGCGGTAATCGCTGAGATTGAATCCGACGCTGTAGCTGAACGGACGACCGAAGAGCTGAAGATTGTCGCGCCAGCTGATTGCGAGCTCGTAGCCCTTTGTGCGGAGATCGGCGGTATTCATGTCGGGAACGTCAGCACCATATACCGACGGGAGGGCGATACCCTCGGTGAGCATATCCTTGGTGTCGCGGATATATACATCGCCGGTGAAGTTGAGTCGGCCATTGAGCATCGAGTAGTCGATACCGAGGTTGTACTGATTAGCTTTCTCCCAGGTAAGGTCATCAGCAATAGGAGCCGACAGCTGAGAGTACTTGCCGATTGTGCCGTCGCCGAAAGTGAAGCTGGCGAAATCCTTGATTGATACCAACCGGAGGAATGTGTAGTATGACGACACGTTCTGGTTACCGAGGCTACCGTAGGAGAAACGGAGCTTGAGGTTGTCGACTACATCACGCGCACCGGCGAAGAATGATTCTTCTGAGATACGCCATCCCACAGAAGCCGACGGGAAGAAACCCCATCGCCTGCTGCGTCCGAAGCGGGAGGAACCATCATAACGGCCACTGGCCTCAAAGAGGTAACGGCCTTTGTAGTCGTAGTTGACACGACCAAAGATACCGGAAAGGATATACTCGTTCTGACCGCCTCCATAATTATTGTCGGATGCGGCGGTAGTGGCGAGATTCAAGTCGTCGAGAGTGGAAGAAGACAGATTGCCCCCTGCTACACTCACATTCTTGCTTTTCCACGATTCGTTGTTGTATCCGGCAGTAACCGATACGTTGTGATCATCGGCGAATGTGTCGGTATAGGTCGCGTAGATATTATACGACATATAGTTGCGCGTCTGTACTTTTTCATCAAGACGGTTCTCACCGGCTCCCTTGGCATTAGGCACGAGATCGGCATCGGGATATATCCGGTACAACATGTTCTGCGAACGGCTCGTATTGCGGTACTGGTAGAAACGGAATGTAAAGTCGCCCGTGATGGAGAGTTGCTTGATCGGGGTGATGACCAGACGGGTCGTGTTCGAGAAGTCGGTGGTGCGGTTGACATTGCGGTGGGAACCTTCGCCCACAATTATGTGACGACCATTAGCAACATTGTACGTACCCAGGTATGGGGTTGAATAGAGCCATGAGCCATCAGGATTCTTCTGTGGGAAGCAAGCCAGAGCATGGCGCGACAGATAGATCATGGTATTCTCCACCGAACCGTCGCCCTGATACTCATACTGCGACGAGTAGTAGGAGGTGTTGTTGGAGATTGTAGCGTATTTATTGATAGGGAAGTCGACCTTCGAGCGTAGATTGTATTTGCGGAAGATGTCGGGGTTGGTCTTAAGGATACCCTTCTGCCAGTCGAGGCCTCCGGAGAGGTAATATTTAACATCCTTCACACGCCCGCTGACCGACACATTGTGCTGGGTCGACGGATGGCGCTTTGAGAACATCATGTCATACCAGTCGTAGTTGCCGTAGTATACCCACTGGCGGCGACCGTTACGCATCTCCTCCACTACCCATGGGCGGTCGGGGTGCTCGGTCTTGTCGTTGACGCGGGCGAGGAGCTGCTGCATGTCGTAGTCGGTATAGTTGATATAATTGGTACCACGTGTGGCATTCTGGAACAGGTTGACTGTATATACCGACCAGTAGCCTTTGTTCTGATAATCCGTGGAGGTTGTGGGTTCTTCCCAACCTACACGTCCGCTATAGCGGACCGTGGCCTTACCTTCATTCTCGCTGCCGCTCTTGGTAGTGACCAGAATCACACCGAAAGCACCACGCGCACCATAGACGGCTGCGGCAGAGGCGTCCTTGATCACAGAGATCGACTCTACGTCGTTGGGATTGACACGCGAGAGATCGCCCTCGGCACCGTCGATGAGCACGAGCGGATTGGTAGCGTTGATCGAGGTAGTACCACGCACGTTGATCGAAGCAGATTCGCCGGGAACTGACGATGAACTGGTGACGTTAAGACCGGCGACAGCACCCTGAAGCATGCTGTTGAGGGAGTGTGACACACGGTTCTCGAGCTGCTTGCTGCCGATGCTGGCAACAGCGCCGGTCACATTGACCTTCTTCTGTGTGCCGTAGCCGATCACAACGGTTTCCTCAAGCATCACGGCATCCTCTTTCATCACTACATTCACATGGTTCTGTCCTGGAGCCACTTTTATGGCTACCGGGGTAAATCCAACGTAAGAGAAGGTGAGTTCCACCTCTGATGATGGCACCTGAAGCGAGAAATTTCCGTCGATGTCGGTCATGCCTCCATTGGTGGTGCCCTTTACCATAACGGTGACACCTGCCAGAGGCTCATCCGTCGAGTCAGTTACAGTGCCGGACACCGTCCTGTTCTGCGCGGCGACAGACAATATGCCCATCACAGTCATAAGCAGACAAAGAAATAATGACTTTGC
>CANPDS010000072.1 GCA_947573015.1 uncultured Muribaculum sp. | reverse complement strand
ATCCGATGCACGCACCTCCTCCCCCCTCTCCTCTATCAGTCAGGCAATCGGACGTTGTGGTGAGGAATCAACTTTCACAGTTGCCGCACTGAGATCCGTTGGCATTCCGGCTCGCCAGATCTACACCCCCCGCTGGGCACATACTGACGACAATCATGCTTGGGTAGAGGTATGGGTGGATGGCCGCTGGTGCTTCCTGGGTGCTTGTGAGCCTGAACCGATATTGAATCTCGCATGGTTTAATGCTCCGGCGGCACGCGGCATGCTCATGACTGCCAACGCTCTTGGGGGATATGATGGTCCGGAGGAAGTGATCTCTGCCACACCGTTGGCCACACAGATCAATGTCACCGACCATTATGCTCCGGTCGATACGGCAAGAGTTACAGTGGTTGACCGTGATGGTGTCCCTGTGTCAGGCGCGGCTGTGAGATTCATGCTCTATAATTACGGAGAGTTTTATCCACTGGCGGTAAAAACTTCTGATAGCGATGGAAAGGCACATCTTACATCGGGTCTTGGCGATCTGATTGTGTGGGCTACATCTCCCTTTGGCGACACTTTTGGATTTTTAAAATACTCTGTAGGCACCGACAGATCCTTGGATATTATTCTTGACAAAGATGCAGGATTCTCTCAGACGGTGGAGCTCAACATTGTGCCGCCGCGTCAGAGCGGCTCGCTTCCGATGCCGACACCCGGACAAGCCGCTGAAAATGCAAGACGTTTTGCTAAGGAGGATTCAATACGCAATGCTTATATGGCAACGTTCTTTACTCCGGAATCGGCTCGAGAATATGCGGCATCAAAGGGGTGGGGCGATGCTGCAGCCCGATTGCTTCCGCTTACATATGGCAATCACCCTACGGTTACAGCTTTTCTCGACAATGCTCATGATCATGACCTTGCCGTGGAGTTTCTGAAATCACTTTCTGAAAAAGACCTGCGGGATATCGAACAGGAGATATTCGAAGATTTTTATACAGAGACTATACCTGCTATTACTGATACCGTGGCATATGTGCGGTATGTGATGTGTCCGAGGGTATACAATGAGACCCTTACGCCATATGTGTCATTCTTCAGACGTAACATATCTCCATCGCGTAGCAAGGAATATGCTGCCGATCCGGCTTTGTGGATAAAGTGGATTGAAGACAGTATATCGATAGCTAAATCGGGATATTCTCGCAACATACACACCTCTCCAGCCATGGTATATACTTACCGTAAAGATATCACACCGGTTTCACGTGATATTTTCACTGTAGCTTCGTTGCGTAGTTTTGGCGTTCCGGCCTACCTTGATGCTGTCACAATGCGTCCGCATTATTTCTCTCCAGCCGACGGTAAGGATGTGGAAGTAATGTTTTCTGATGCGCGTACCGATGAGGATACCGTCCCGAAAGGTAAGTTGAAATTGCATTATTCCAAAGTCGGGCGCATTGAGGATCCTGCATATTATACGCATTTCACACTGTCGGGAGTCAGAGATGGATATCCTGTACTGCTCAACTATGATGAGGATGCTACTTGGCGTAATACCTTTGACGAGGGGGTCGACATAGATGCCGGACTGACATTGCTTGTCAGCGGACAGCGTCTGGCCGACGGATCTGTGCTTGCCCGGGCTGATTTCTTCAATGTGCCGGAGGGTGGTACTGCCGAGCACGATCTCGTTATCCGTCAGGACGACTCTGAAGTGCAGGTGCTTGGTAATTTCAACAGTGAGAATGTATACCACGATATTGAGCTTGATACTGATAAATCCTTGCTCTCTACCACCGGTCGTGGCTATTATGTGGTTGCGCTTATCAAGCCAAATCATGAGCCTACTACTCATATTCTCAATGATATTTCGACATATGCCGATGAGATTGAGAAATGGGGAGGTAAGCTTGTTATGCTTTTTGCCGACTTGGAGAGCGCTGCCCGATTCCGTAAAGCTGATTTTACAGGACTGCCCTCGAATGTAGTGTTTGGTACGGATATCGATGGTAAGATTGCCTCTGAGTTATCGCAGTTTGGCTCTGATCTTCCGTTAGTGCTTATCGCCGATACATTCAATCGTGTGGTATTCATCTCCGAGGGATATACCATCAACCTCGGGCGAAGGTTGCTCGATACTCTCCACAAACTATAGTTTGGATTTAGGATTGAACAATATAGACGCGCTGTGTCATCATCAATTGACACAGCGCGTCTATTATGCATTGAGCTGAAGTAAGTCTAAATCAGTCTATGTATTGAGTAATTCGCGAAAAAGCAAACCGTATTCGCTCGATCATGCATTGGTTATCGAGCGGTTCAGTGAGGCGCGGCGCGAGTCGGCTATGTGGTTGGCCATATCTACAGCACGTGTTATATGGTCGCAGATATGATCCTTACCGATTAGCGTGTCAATATGGCTTTTTAGCAATACTTGGCGCACTTGTTCATTTACTCCGGATAGCACTACATGTATCCCAACCTTCTGCGACGAGCGGATCAGAAGTTCGAGGTTATGGACACCGGTGGCATCAATGAATGGCACGCGGCGCATACGGATGATGCGTACAACAGGTACCGAGCTCATTGACGTGCGCATCATCTCGTCGAACTTAGTAGCCACACCGAAGAAGAACGGACCATCGATCTCATACACTTCTACGCCGGGAGCCACATCGAGTACCTCATGTGAGGTCGCTTCTGTGCCTTCAGCCACATCAAGCTGTTCGGAGTAGACGCGTATCTGTGTGTTCTCCATCACACGACGGAGGAACAGAATGATGGCGAGCAGAAGGCCTATCTCTATGGCTATGGTAAGGTCAAATATTACAGTGAGCAGGAATGTTACTACCAATACCGAGATGTCGCTCTTGGGAGCTTTGAATATACCTACCACTGTGCGCCAGCCACTCATGTTGTATGACACTACAATCAGCACTGCCGCGAGACATGCCATAGGCACAAGATTGATGAGCGGCATGAGGAATAGGAATATGAGCAACAGCACTACTGTATGTATGATACCGGCCACTGGTGTACGTCCGCCGTTGGTTATATTGGTCATTGTGCGGGCGATAGCTCCGGTAACTGGTATACCTCCGAAGAAAGGCACTACTATGTTTGCGATACCTTGTCCGATAAGTTCTGTGTTGGAATTGGTGCGTGAGCCTGTCACACCGTCGGCTACTGTTGCTGAAAGCAACGATTCAATGGCGCCAAGTATGGCTATGGTGAATGCGGAAGGGAGCAGCATGTTGATTGTGTTCATCGACAGCTCGAAACCCTTCGGTTGTGGAATGTCGGTGGACAACGATCCGAACCTGTCACCGATAGTTTCCACATGTATCTCAGGAAAGGCCTGTTGCAGGAAATATACTCCGGCTGTTATGACAACAATAGCGATGAGCGATCCGGGGAGCTTGCGTGAGATCATTGGTGTGAGGATGATGACAGCAAGTGAGAGTGCACCAACACATAGGGTGATGGGGTCGATATTACCGAAGTTTGACAGATAAACACCCCATTTTGATAAAAACTCCGAAGGAACATCCGTGAGGCCAAGGCCGAAGAAGTCATTGATCTGTGTAGAGAAGATGGTAAGTGCGATACCGCTGGTGAACCCCACTACAATCGGGTAGGGGATAAACTTGATTACAGTGCCAAGATGGAAAAGACCGAGCAATATCAGTATCATTCCGGCCATGAGGGTGGCGATGGCCAGTCCTTGCAGTCCGTAGTTCTGGATGATGGAGTAGACGATTACGATGAATGCACCGGTGGGACCGCCGATCTGCACGGAGTTGCCCCCGCAGGCCGATACGAGAAATCCGCCGATGATGGCGGTAATCAGACCGATTGTAGGACTTACACCGCTCGCAATGCCGAAAGCTATGGCCAGAGGAAGGGCGACGATACCTACTACGATGCCTGCTATTAGGTCATCTTTAAATCGCGATAGAGAGTAGTTGGAGAGAGCTGAAAGCAACTTCGGACGGAAGTCAATTGTACCTGAAAGCGTCATTTTCGCACAAAATAAGTGATAAATGGTTGGCAATGTGGCGAATATGTAGCCACGTGTAAAATGAAGCGCAAAGTTAGTTATTTTGTGCCGGAATATTGCAATGTTGTGATGGTTTTAACACAACATTTTTTAACAAAATTGTGAAAAATATGAGCAGGTGTATTTTTATTGACCGGTTATTTGCTCAGCCGGTAGGTATATGTTACTCCGTCATTTGCCAGATAGGTGAGCACCATTTTTTTGTCGGTGAGTGTAACGATATCAAGAATGGCGGCACCCTTGGGTAGATGTGTATAGACCGGTGGTTCATAGCGTTCTTCTCCGGGAAGGGTGGCATTATCGTAATGTCCGAAATTCAGCTCAAGTTTGGTTGCTGACAACTGCTCCCATGAGCCGAATGAGTCGTAAATGTAGTGGTGCGGATATATTTGGCTGACATTTATCACAGTTGACTGGAATTTCCAAACTTGTGTGTCTGTGGGGTATTCATCCGACGGTTGGCCGTCAACTTCGATAGCATTGAGCATCCACGCTCCGAACCAAGGACCGATATCGCCATTGTTGTGTGTGCAACCTGACATCAGGCTCCACACCAGCATTGCAATTGGGAGTATGATCGGGCATATAGTCTTATTTCTTGCCATGAGCACCAATGTTAAAAGATCCGGTATATGAAATAGAGACAGCTCCGCCTAAATTGTTGCCGAGCATGTCGCCGCAATCCATCGCCGCAATAGCGCTGACTTTCAGTCCTGGCACTTTCGCCACATGCCAACCTGCCTCAAGCGTCCACGAGAGGTCATGCACTTTGTGAGTGCGTGGGGTATAATAGTCACCCCAGCTCTGTCGGTACGATACCATTGCCCGGTATTCGAGGTCAAGGGTGGCCCATCCTTTGGCCGCCGCATGGAATCCTCTGATGCGGTTGTCAACGATACGTAGATATCCGTCGAGATTGTATATTGTACCCGGAATGAAAGGGGTGCCGAGGGTCATGCCGTAATATGTGTAGCCATTGTAGTTGGAGTTATTGTAGTATGAGTCGGACCCGGTGGCTTCGTTAGGCAATGTTGTGCCTGGAAAGTCGCTTGGTGCCCAGTGCATCGGGCCGGACTGGTTGGTTAGATCGATATATTCGATTACGGCTCCGCTTATTATGGCTTTTGGATCATTTGATTTGTATTCCACGCCCCATATGCCATCCCATCCATTGCGGCGTCCTATACCCGAACCATCTTCCCAGGGCCATTGGAAATATGCTTTTAACTCTGCTCCCTGAGGCATGCGCCATCGTGCCATCATGTCCCATGAGCCCAGATGGTTACCTCGCCAATATCCTTCTCCTGTACTCGGAAGCAACATTTCTATCGCTTCCCAGAAATTGATATGGTCATAAGAGGCATATCCGAATTTTCCTGAAAAATAACGTTTGAGATTGTAGCCGAGTTGACATGCGGCCTGCATGCCGAATGTGACGCTCAGTGGTTGCGATGGATTGGTGCGGAAATATAGACGTTTGTAGTTGTACCACCAGTTTGTATTGATAAGACTGTTGTAGTAATTGTAATGGCTTTTTATCCAGTTGTCATCACAGGGGCGTCCGTAGAATATTTCCCCGGATATCTGAAGTGCTCCACGTGTGAACGGTATGTCGACAAAGCGCGACAGTCCGAATGCCAGTCCAGGCATCGGGCGTGAATTTATGCCGCGTGTGAAGTCTCCGCTTGATAGTGAGTCGTTGAGCATGGCCGATTTGTACTCTTTCAGACCCGCGATAGCGAACACGCTACGGTAGCGTATGCCAGCATATAGTTGCTGCAAATGTACGGCCGACGGACGCACTCCGTGTTCGATCCACGTTTCGGATGATTCGATATAACGTTCGTAATCAGTGGCCGAGGAGGCTTGCATGATCAGATCTGCTCCAACACACCAGCTCCATTTTGTTGATTCGTCCCATTCATGTTTTACTGCTCCGCGCAACATTGTCGCTGACGGTTGGGTTATGATACCATATCGGTTTGACATGATACCATATGGGGCAAGATCTCCTTTCCCGGCATTCATCCATATTTCACCATTATAATCAAAGGTGGTCTGGGCTGTTGCCGGGAGAAAGATTGACGCACTAAGTGCGATAGTTGCCGGGTAGATGATGTTGCGTAATATATTCAAACCTCAATAAAGTGAATCGATTGTAGATGTTGTGCCGCCATGGCTGATGATCATGGCGGGCAAATTCCGGTAGGGGTATGCCGATCATCAGAGCAACTGCCGGGGCTCTGAGAAACGGTTTAAATTTATTTCACTTTGCTTTTGAGCGTCTTATCGATGCTATTTTGCTCGTTCTTCAGTCATGTAGCTACTGCTACATTCCTTCATCACAAACAAAATATCATTCGATAATCCATCTTAAATCTACATCAAATAAATTTAAACAGTTTCTTAGTTATAACATTCGGAGAGGAACCGTAGTTTATAGTGGACAGATGTATTTTTTACATCTGCCATGGAGAGGTACGTTGTGGTCAGAGAGATTCCGGGGCATTGTCGCTGATTACCGGATGGGTTGCGATATACGTGCCGATATGGCGCCCTTTCTTTTCTTCAAAAATTTCGTCGATAACAAAAAATATTCCACTCTCCTCCACATTGCCAAATTCATCGTTGATAGCAGTGCCGAACATTCTCATCGATGGCGAGAGGCTCATGTAGGCATTTACCAGAGGTGGTATGTTGTAGCCGTGATCGCGTATGGCTTTGTTGAGTATCTTGTAGTTATCTTTGAATGTGTCGGAGATAAACAGCCGTTTCATAGCCTCATTATCCATATGTGTGGTAAGCGGTGTTATCGGCCATACCAGACGGTCGGGATCGGGAAAGTGCTTGGTAAGGAAATACAGTATCATGTTGCGGCAATCTGCATTGTAGCTCGGATACATTGTTACCTTCCCAAAAAGGTAGCGCATCTCCGGATATATCACAGTCAGTGCTCCAAGGCCATCCCAAAGATTGTCGAGAGCATAAAGAGCTTTTGCCCCGGCGCGTGTCGATTGATATTCCAGACGCACGAATGAGCGCCCAAGTTCAATGGTGTAGGGCAGATAATCGGTGAGAAACTTCTCAGAGAACCTGAACATATGGCTTGTGGCTATACGCGGCATGCCGTTGGGCAGAGGCTTGATGTCCGTGCCTGGAATGAAACGGTATCCTCCGATTATTTCCTTTACCTCAGGATCCCATACCACGAGTTGCCTGCAAGGAGGATCCATTGTGTCAAACTCATCAATGTCACACTCTTTGCCTGTGCCACCTCCTGCCGCGCGGAATGCGATTTCTCTCAGGCGTCCGATCTCACGCATCACATTTGGTGCGGAAAAGGCCTCCACAATATATATCTGGTTGCCGCCTTTGTTGGTATCGCGCAACAGCCTGTCGGGTGTAAGCTCGTTCTCGATAAGCTCTACTGATACGGGGTCAATTATTGGCTGATTGATCGTCGTCGTCATCGTCAGGTTGGTATGGTTGGTTGCTTAGACTATATACTGTTTTTTTTATCTTTTGTGCCTGATGCGACGCCTTGCGCCCTCCATCGAGCAATTGCCATGGTATGGTATGGCCGATGTGTAGGGTGAAACGTGCGCCGCGGCTACGGAAAATCTCCCGTGGCAGATAGATCATCTCGAAGTTGAAACGAAGCCCTATCTTGCTGCGGAATTTTGCAAAATTATAAAAAAATGATGAATTACGAGCATCAAAGAACACGGGAATTATATCACGCTTGTACTCGATGGCCTTATTGACAAACATTTTGTGCCATTTAAGGTCGCATATAGTGCCATTTCTTCCTTTGCGGCTTACTAGCCCGGCAGGAAACATTATGATGGGGGAGTTGCTCCGGAACACTGCCTCTATGTCGGCTGAGGAGTGCCGTGATTGACGGCCGTATAGGTTGACTGGCAGGAATATATCCTCAAGTGGCTTGACCGCAGTAAGTATGTCGTTAACGATGAAATGCACGTCAGGACCGTATGTCGCAGCCGCCCAGTGTATCATTGTTATGCCATCGAGTGCGCCGAGGGGATGATTGCATACTATTATCACCCTCTGGTGGTTTGCATCGGGAAGTACGCCTTCTATATTATATGTTACATTAAGATCCTTCAGCACAGCATCGCAAAATTCCGCATTGCGTTTGCCGCGTGTACGGTAAAGAATACCATTCAGTTCATCCTGACATATGGTGCGCTTTAGCCAGTTTATGGCAAATCGCGGTATGAGATGGCGATAGCGTGACAACCGTTGGTTGACCACAGCCTCGACATCTACTGAAAGGGCGTCTGATCCGCTCGTCTGTTGTGTTTTATTCGAAAGCATGGCACAAAGATACGTATAAGTCGAGTGCAATGCCAAATTTATTTGGCATTGCCAAGCGAGAGTTTCTAAGGCGTCAGCCAAAGATACGTATTAGCCGTGTCAATGCCAGATCTAATTGAGCATTGCCGAGCGGTGTCATTCTCCTCATTGTATTTTACTATTGTATATTACTCTTTTAATGTTATAAAATGAACTGATTTAAATTTAGGATTACTCCAGTTTTGAGTTTAATATTTTGAATCAGTTCAATATTACAGGGATGATACGCTATTTTAGCGTCATCCCTGCTATATAATTATTGATAAAGGATTTTTCAGAATAAGGAGAGCTGGACCGGCACCGCCGGTGCCGGAGCGAGCATAAGAGCACGGGCCAGAGTCCAACCCTGATTGCAATTACGTAACCGCAGATTCACAAGTCCCATGCATCCTGCAGCTGCTTTGCGTATATGGCGCATGAGATCGTCCATGGTTGTCATGCCGCTGAACCGATATGCGGCAATCTCTCGTCCGTGCTGGATGAGTGTGGCATAAATGATGTCGGATGTATGTATAACGCCCATGATTGCAGTATTTTTATTGATACTGCAAATATATCGGAGGGGTTGGGCGAGAATGGTGTACTCGTATGTTAATAAATGCTAATACAACATCGAATTGGTCTGTCTGATATTATGTTGTTCATCCGACAACATTCACTTATATGCCATCTTGAAAGTATGGCGGCGTATTCTGGCCTGTCGGGAAGTAAACGCTTTAATGGCAGATACCGCTATAGTTTGAGTCTGAAAAGTTCGCCGATCCACAGCACTGACGATGTTCCTGCGATTATAATCATCCAGTCGCTCAGGCGTAGTGGCACTACGTTGAAGAACTGTCCTCCGCACTCTATTATCAGTATCTGGCCTATGAATATGGCCAATGCAATGAGAGTGAATCCACGGCATCCCTTGAGGTGCAGAGCGGAGCGTCCTGTGGCGAATGCGCGCGCATTAAACATGTTCCAGAACTGTAGAAACACGAAAATGGTAAAGAATAGACTCAGTTCATACGGATCGAGACCCTTGTTGGCGGGAATAAATGGGGCACGCCCGATATCCAACAGTGAGTTGATCTCGATATGCTCCATATACCACATCAATATGAAAAGGAATATGAAGAACACGATACCCACACCGATAATGTTTCTCCACATAGCGCCGTTGATGATAAATGCTGTTCGTGGGCGTGGCTTGTCATGCATCACCGATGCTGCCGGTGGTAGCGAAGCCAGAGCCATGGCTGCGAAGGTGTCC
>CANPDS010000071.1 GCA_947573015.1 uncultured Muribaculum sp. | reverse complement strand
GGCTCCCATCGCGCAGACCATATGCTCCATACCATACATGGGTGCGGAATATGGCCAAAACGGCCTGCCACGCCTCGACTGCATCGTGACCGTGGTCGATGCCCTGCGTCTGCAAAGCGAGTTTGACTGCGGTAGAGCGCTCACTCAGAAAGCTATCGATGAAGAGGATATAGAGAACCTCGTGATACAGCAGATTGAATTCTGCAACATCATCCTGCTCAACAAAGCCTCCGAGGTAGAGCCTGAAGAGTTACGACGCATACGTGAGATAGTAAGAGTGATACAGCCCAAGGCCGAGATCATCGACTGCGACTACGCTGATGTTGACATCACCCGCTTGCTCGACACCCATCTTTTCAACTTCGAGAAAGTAGCCACATCTGCCGGATGGGTACAGGAGCTCGAACGACCGGTTACCGAAGAAGAGGAGCTTGACGCACAGGCCGACCACCATCATCATCACCATGCGGAGGAGAATGAAGAGCACCACCATGAGCATGAAAATCATGGACATGACCACGAACACAATCATGAGCACGGACATGAGTGTGACCACGGACATGAGTGCCACCACCATCATCACCACCACGATCATGAAGGAGGCGAAGTGGAAGAATATGGCATACAGACTTTCGTATACTACCGCCGCGATCCGTTCGACCTCAACAAGTTCGACTACTTCCTCGCCAAGCAATGGCCCGGAAATGTAATCCGCACAAAAGGGGTGCTCTACTTCGAGCAACGTCCGGAAATGTCATATCTTTTCGAACAAGCTGGCGTGCAGAAAAAGCTCACCGAAGCAGGTCAATGGTATGCCACCGCTCCCGAAGAAGATCTGATGATGCTCATGCAACAGAATCCCGACATGATGCGCGATTGGCACGAGCACTACGGCGACCGTATGATTAAACTCGTATTCATCGGCCAGCATCTCGATCGTGAGGCGATTACACGCCAGCTCGACAGTTGCCTTGGACACTTCTAAAAAACAATATAGAGCCTGTCGCATAATTATATGTTATGCGACAGGCTCTAACTTCAGCCCTAAACGGCAATCATCAAAATAATTGATATTTCTCATAATTATCGAATATCTGCTACGACTTTCGCATTATGAATCGTCATTAGCGGATATTTTATTTTTATTATCGCAGATTTTTTGCATAAAAATTCACAAAAATGCAATTATCTGAGATTTTGTTGCTACCTTTGCAGGAATCGAATTCAAAGGAAAGTTATGAATAAACGTAAAACCCGGCTTCAAGCCATATTGGAGATTCTTACCAACAATATTATCGGAAGCCAGGAAGAACTTTCGAGACTACTTGCAGCCCGTGGATTCACCGTCACACAGGCCACACTTTCGCGTGACCTAAAGGCCCTGCGTACCACTAAAGTAGCCACCGACTTCGGCGGCTACCGCTATGTGGTGATGCAGCCAGGCGAAGTACCCGTAGATGAAGTATGGGAAGCTGTTCCATCAACCGCACAGTCGCGCTCCCACTCAGCAGTAGAGTCAATAGCCCTCGCCGGAAATATACTTGTAATCAAGACCCGCACAGGATATGCCTCCGGGCTTGCCTACGACATTGACCAACTCGACTCTCCCTACCTCCTCGGCACAATATCCGGTGCCGACACTGTAATAGCCGTGGTAAACGACCGCTATCCACGCCCCGAACTATTCGAATATTTCCGCGGATTCTTCCCCGACCACGTTCTGGAGAAAGCCCGCGACCAATTCATATAAATCAGCTCTATAAGTGGCTGTTCAAAAACTCAGATAGCCATATTATAGAATAATTTAGAACAGACACTTAATTTACAGTCATAATAATGGTAGAACAAACGTCAAACGCTATCGACCCCGCAAAAATTCAGGTTATAGTTGCCTCCGACGAGCATGTCGGATATGTGGAAGAGATACTCGACACCATCAACCGCGCAGCCAAGGTGCGCGGCACCGGTATAGCGAAACGTTCGCCGGAATATGTGCGCCAGAAGATGCTGGAGCGCAAGGCTGTCATAGCGCTTTACGAAGGACGCTTTGCCGGATTCAGCTACATCGAATGCTGGAGCAACAAACAGTTTGTAGCAAACTCAGGCCTGATCGTGGCCAACGACTTCCGAGGTCTCGGACTCGCAACACGCATCAAACGACGAATTTTCCGCCTGTCGCGCGAAATGTTCCCGCAGGCAAAAATTTTCTCGCTCACTACCGGAGCCGCTGTAATGAAAATGAACTTCGAGCTTGGATACCGCCCCGTGACTTTCGACGAACTGACCACCGATGCCGCATTCTGGCGCGGATGCGAGAGTTGCGTAAACTTCGATATACTGCAGCGCAACGGCGGCCACAAATGTCTATGCGTCGGACTGCTATATGATCCGGCAGAGACAAAATATCATCCCAACGACCCCATCACCGGAGAGTCATCCCCCAATAACGACAACAACGAATAAATACACCATCAAAATGGACAACAATAAAAAGAAAGTCGTGCTCGCATTCAGCGGTGGTCTCGACACATCTTTCGCCGTAAAATACCTCAGCGAGGACTGCGGCTACGAAGTTTACACTGCCATCGCCAACACCGGCGGATTCTCTCCTGCCGAGCTTGAGGCGATAGAGCAACGAGCGCTTGCCCTCGGGGCCAAGGAGCATGCCACTCTCGACATAACTCAGGAATACTACGACAAGTCGATCAAATATATGATTTTCGGAAATGTGCTCCGCAACGGCACATACCCGATATCTGTAAGTTCTGAGCGTATATTTCAGGCCATAGCTATCATAGAATATGCCAAAAAGATCGGAGCACACAGTGTGGCACACGGCTCCACAAGCGCCGGCAACGACCAGGTGCGTTTCGACCTAACATTCGAGATACTCGCTCCGGAAATCGAGATAATCACACCGACTCGCGATATGAATCTCACCCGCGAATATGAGATTGAATATCTTAAAAAGCATGGCTATGAGGCCGACTTCAAGAAGCTCGAATACTCCATCAACAAAGGTCTCTGGGGCACTTCCATTGGTGGTAAGGAAACTCTCCACAGCAACCAGACCCTACCCGAAGAGGCATATCCCACCCAGATGACTGCCTCTTCTCCCTCACGCCTCACAATCGACTTCAATCAGGGTCAGATCGAGGCCGTCAACGGCGAATACTTCGCCGACAAGGTTGCCGCCATACAAAAGATCGAGGAACTGGTGGCTCCATATGCCCTTGGACGCGACATGCATGTAGGTGACACCATTATCGGCATAAAGGGCCGTGTAGGATTCGAGGCCGGTGCCCCGATGGTTATCCTCGGTGCCCACAAAGTGCTCGAAAAGCACACGCTTACCAAATGGCAGCAATATTGGAAGGATCAGCTCGGCACATGGTACGGCATGTTCCTCCATGAAGCACAGTATCTCGAACCCGTAATGCGCGACATAGAGCGGTTCCTTGAATCATCACAACGCAACGTCACAGGACGCGTGCTCGTCGACCTCAAGCCATATCACTTCACTGTAGTAGGTGTGGAGAGCGACTTCGATCTCATGAAGACCGACTTCGGAGAATATGGAGAGTTGTCCAAAGCATGGACCGCCGACGATGTGAAGGGCTTTACCAAAATTCTCGGCAACCAGATGAAGATTTATCACAACGTGCAGAAGCGCAACGGAAAGGAGCGTGAAGCATGATACGCGCAGGCATAATTGGCGGAGCCGGATATACGGCAGGTGAGCTTCTCCGCCTGCTCGTGAATCATCCCGACGTGGAGGTAATGTGGATACACAGCACCTCCAACGCCGGCAATCCGGTAACCGACATACATCAGGGCCTCATTGGAGAGCTTAATATGACTTTCTGCGCCGACACCCGGCTTGATGAGATCGATGTGCTGTTCTGCTGCACCCCTCATGGTGAGACAAAAAAATTCATGGACAGCCATGACGTGCCGGAGGATCTGCGCATTGTCGACCTATCTACCGACTACCGCATCGAGGATGGCACACACGATTTCGTATACGGACTCCCCGAGCTAAACCGCAAGCGCATAGTGCGCGGAGCAAAACGCGTGGCCAATCCGGGCTGCTTCGCCACAGCGATACAGCTGGCCCTCCTCCCGCTCGCCAAAAATCTCATGCTCAACTCCACCATCCATGTCACCGCTATCACAGGATCGACAGGTGCAGGAGTAAAGCCCTCGCCCACAAGCCATTTCTCATGGCGCAACAACAATGTGTCGATCTACAAGCCATTCCGCCATCAACACCTCGCCGAGATACGACAGTCGCTATCGCAACTCCAGCAAAGCTTCAAGGCCGATATCGACTTCATCCCCGTGCGCGGATGCTTTGCCCGCGGCATCATGGCAATCATATACCTCGACTGCCCGGTGAGCATTGAGCAGATCAAACAGCTCTACGAGGAGTACTACGACGACCACAACTTCACGTTTATCACCGACAAAGCTCCCGATCTTAAGGACGTGGTCAACACCAACAAGTGCATAATCCATCTGGAGAAAGTCGACAACAAGCTTCTCATCACATCCGTTATCGACAATCTTGTCAAGGGTGCGTCAGGGCAAGCTGTCCACAACATGAATCTACTCTTCGGACTCCACGAACGAATCGGGCTCCAGCTAAAGCCATCGGCATTCTAATCTCAAAGACAACAATGAATCTTTTCGACGTATATCCACTCTTCGATATAGAAATCACCAGAGGCAAGGGGTGCCATGTCTACGACGCCGCAGGCACAGAGTACCTCGACCTGTATGGAGGACATGCCGTAGTATCGGTAGGCCATTGCCATCCCATGGTGGTCAAAGCTATCGAGCATCAGGCATCGCAACTGATGTTCTACTCCAACTCCGTTATAAATCCTTTGCAGAAACAGCTTGCCGAAAAGCTCGGTCGTGTAAGCGGATATGACGATTACTCGCTGTTCCTCGTCAACTCCGGCGCCGAGGCCAATGAAAACGCCCTCAAGCTCGCATCGTTCCACACCGGACGCAAACGCGTGGTGGCATTCAGACGGGCATTCCATGGACGCACATCGGCTGCTGTAGAAGTCACCGACAATCCACGCATCGTATCGCCGCTCAACGCCAACAACAACGTGACATTCCTCCCACTCAACGACATAGATGCCGCCTGCAACGAACTTGCCAAAGGCGATGTCGCCGCTGTCATTGTTGAAGGAGTGCAGGGTGTGGGAGGCATACGCATACCATCGGCCGACTTCCTGCGTGTGTTGCGCGAAGAGTGCAACCGCTACGGCACAATCCTCATCCTTGATGAGATCCAATCAGGCTACGGTCGCACTGGCCGCTTCTTCGCACACCAGTACAGCGGTATCCGTCCCGACATAATCACCGTAGCCAAAGGCATCGCCAACGGATTCCCTATGGGTGGAGTGCTGATATCACCTATGTTCAAGCCCTCCTACGGATTGCTCGGCACAACCTTCGGCGGCAACCATCTGGCATGCGCCACTGCCATAGCTGTGCTCGACGTGATCGAAGGTGAACACCTTGTGGAGAATGCCGAAAAAGTCGGTGCACACCTTATCGGACGGCTGAAGCAGATCCCCGGCATTCAGGAGGTAAGAGGCGCAGGTCTGATGATCGGTATCGAAATGCCTTTCGAGACAAAAGAGCTACGCCGCCGCCTCATCGACGTGGAGCATGTATTCACCGGAGCCGCATCCACCAATATCATACGCCTGCTCCCTCCGCTGACACTGACAATGGAGCAAGCCGACGACTTCATCGACCGGTTCACCCGCACATTGCAATCACTCTGACAGACTTATGAAAATCGGAATTATCGGCGGAGGCAACATGGGCTCCGCAATAGCGATCGGACTCGCAGCCTCCGGATTCATACCGGCAACTGACATCACAGTCACCTCTCCACGTCGTGCCACTCTCGACCGCATAGAGTCAAAGTGTCCCGGCATAAACACTGATACCGACAATGCCTCTGCTCTTCGTGGTGCCGACGTGATAATCCTGGCTGTGAAACCATGGATGGTAAAGACCGTGCTTGAGGAGATCGCCCCACGCATCGACTTCCGCAGCCAGACACTCGTGTCGCTCGCCGCCACAGTATCACTCGCCGATTTCGACACTATTCTCCGCAACTATTCGTCCAACCGTACCATCATGCGCGCGATACCCAACACAGCAATGGCTGTAGGTTGCAGCATGACATTCATCTGTCATGCCGAGAATGCCGATCCGGAACGCACGCAACCTGTAGTGGATATATTCAACCATCTCGGCACTGCCGCCGTGATTCCGGAGACACAGCTTGATGCAGCCATGGCGCTATGTTCATGCGGCATCGCATATGTGATGCGGTTCATACGCGCGGCCTCAGAGGGTGCGGTAGAATTGGGTCTGTATCCCGACAAAGCCAAAGAGTGGTTTCTACAGACAATGCGCGGTGCCGTGGAGCTGCTTGAGGCTACAGGAGCCAATCCCGAATCTGAGATTGACAAAGTGACGACTCCAGGAGGACTTACCATCCGCGGACTCAACACCATGGAGGAGAATGGCTTCACCGGTGCCGTTGTAAGGGGGATGCGCGCATCTGTAAAACGATGATTCAAACAATGAACCGATACCACATATGGGAGTCAACAAAGTGATATTGCTCGGCAATGTCGGGGCCGATCCGACAATCAGATATGTAGAGACACGCCCGGTTGCCACATTCACCCTCGCAACTACCGAACGCGCATACACCTCCCCCTCCGGAGCGCAGATACCCGAACGTACCGAATGGCATCGCATAGTAATGTGGGACGGAGCTGCCGAGACTGCTGAAAAATATATCCGCAAAGGCACCCGGCTATACATCGAAGGAAAGCTCCGGACCCGTGTGTGGGAGGACCGCAATACTATCAAGCACAACGTCACCGAGATAATCGTAGACTACTTTGAACTACTATCGCCACCACGCTCATGAGCGCAGTGGCGATAGCCTTTTATAATCCACCTTCATGCCTTATCAAGGCAAAAGGGGCCGCATCCATATCAGAATCCAAGCATTATACCGGTAGATACCGATCCGAAGTCAAGACCAGACGCGCTACGCAGCTTTGACATCGGCGAATAGCGCAGATATATGCCTACAGCACGGTAATTCACCGACAGAAGTCCATCCACAGTCACCGGACGCTGCCCTATACTGTTGGTCTTTACGGTATATTCCCGTCCCTCATACTTATACTGTGTCTTTATGCTGCTTCCGGTGTTGAAATTAACAACCGGTCCAATCTGAATACCCATGCAATTCCGGTGTCCGAAATTCAACCGGTATAGCAGCGGCACTTGCAGGCTGAATATCTTTATCCGCGAGCGCGTATCGGTCACGCCCTCATCATATTGTTCCAGTGTTATGCGTCCGTCGGTGTTATATTGGAAATAGTGGTTACCCTTGGTGACAAAATTCTGCCAGTCCAGACCAAGACCCATCGATACAGTATGATGTCCATGCGTCATCTGCACGCCCAATACCATAAGCCACGTTAACTCATTGCTCCGCCACATTGATGTACCCATAGCCGGTATGTCATTGATTGCGCCTATCCAACCGAATCCGAATCCGGCCGACACACAATCCCATACCGTTCCATTCCCCGACTTGGAGATCGTGAATCCGAAATCGCTGCCACGGCGCCCTATATATGAGGTAAACGAACGGTTGGCGGGATCCTCAAACGCAAATGTATAGCTCTGCTTCTCACCGCCACTGGTAGTGAAATCAACTATCAGTGCCGACATATTCTCCACGATGGTTATGGCGGTTATGTCCGTGCAGTTGATGCTCGTCTGCATGTCGCTGTTTTTCTTCTTGCCCGACTGGAAATAGAAATTATCATCGGTATCATTCACATTGCTCACTGTTACCGTAGTAGACATGGAGTTATATATTATGGATATATTCCCCGCACTTGCGGCGCACAACAGTGTATCGGCAGGGTAATCGGCCACAGGTACCATCTCATTATCAGCGGCGCTGACCACAACGGGAGCCATGAGCGCCATCAGCAGCGCAAGCAGATATTTACATGTCTTGTCCATAGGAATTTACTATATTGACTAAATGGATTTTGAAACAATTAAAGAAGCCCTTATTTTGAGAGAGATTTTATCAGCGACTCCGCTTCCGTGCGCGACAATTCGCCATCAAAGTAAATCATCATCACCGATGGATTCTTTCCGGTGTCGACATTAAGATAATATAAATAACGGTTGATCTTATTACCATCCTTCTCTATCGCAGGGAGCATAAAAAAGGCATATTGCAGCTTGCCATCCTTGTAACGAACATTACGGCCTATGGCCTGCGCACCATCGGCAAGCACAAGTGGCTGCAATATCGGAGCATAAGTAGCCGACGCCCCTCGGAAAGTAGCCAATGTGTTAAGATCATGACTGCGCAGAAACCGTTGGTCACCGCTCATCATCACCTCGGTTACAGATGGATCGCTGATATATTTTCCGCCAAACACACGATTGATATGCATCCCCGTCTGCCCATTTACGGCACATGGCGAGAGCACCACCAGTAAAAGTATCAGTCTGACTATCCGCATCATAACATATTATATTTCAGGATACATTGATTCATAATCATTTATCATTCGTGCCACATCGCCAAGTTCAGTCTGGAACGACTCCGTCGAGCTGCTTGCGCCATGACCGAAATAATGCATGTCGGCCATCATAAGCCTCACCACCTCTTCCTCATCGGTAACACGCACACCATTGGCATAGGCCACACATGTGGGAGCATTATCCACCCTGATTATATATACAGACAGCGAAATCACCAGAGCAACGGCAGCGGCTATTCCGGCCGCAATCCGGCGCATACCTGATCTTCGTCCCATCCGTCCTATCTGTACAGGTGCCCGAAATCCCATCATGGCCCGCAATTCATCTATTGCAGGATGCTCAAGAGTGGTATGTGCAAGCATATCGCGCAGTCGGGATTCATCACTGTCGCTCAACGAACACTCAAAATAGCGTTCGCCAAGACTGATGATACGTGATAATTCGCCTGTTGATTTTTCCATATATTAATAGCTGAGTTATTGATATGATTTACGATAAAGCTCGCGCAATGTCTTTCTTGCGCGGCTCAGCGTCATCCTTACGTTTTCCTGTGTGATGGAAAGAGTCATCGCAATCTCCTCATATCCGATCCCATCGATATCATGCATGCGGAATACTGCAAACTGCCGTTCCGGCAACCGACGTCGGGCCAATTCCACCACAGTACGATACGTTGCCATACTGTCCGCTTCCGGCTGATCATACCAGGCACAGTCGCGCAGCGGACAACATTCATCATCGATACTCATCATGCCATGTGCGGCCGTACGCCTTCTCACATCGATAGCTGAATTGCGCACCGCCGTATAGCTGAGCTTCATAGCCTCCACCTCAGTGCGCACATCGCTGTTGCGAAGCCATAGCCGGCAGAAAGCATCGTGCAGAATATCATCGGCGTCGCTGTTGCCGGCAATACCTGCAGCCATGCCTCGCAGACGCGCACGCAATCGCAGAAATGTCGATGTAAGGATATCGGTACTCACTGTGTCTGATGGTCATGTAAATGACGCTTCTACTTCATTAACGCACGTTATCGGGAAATGTAACACTCCATCCCTTATTTTTTTACCATCTACTGAAATTTAATTCGGATTTACTATGATATAAGGCTGAAATACTATAACTTTGAGACACTTGGATCTGTTCC
>CANPDS010000070.1 GCA_947573015.1 uncultured Muribaculum sp. | reverse complement strand
CACCCTTGATGCTTCTATAGCTCCATTCTCATACAATATGAAGATTGCCACGAATCCCGGTATTCCTAAAGGCAATTTCGGTATTGATGCAGGTCATCATACTGTAAGTGAGTTCGGTAGCAATGCGGAGGTGAAGATCAACTGGACTCTTGCCTGGAATGTCACATACTCCTCGCGTCTGTTTGTCTTTACCGATTACGACTATACTCAGGGCGACTGGGAGAATACCTTCAACTTCTCCATCAACCGCTATTTCTCCACTCAGCTCTATATACATGTGCGTTACGACTCGCATCAGCTGCCTCTTGACGACACCAGCTGGCATCATTGGCAGCTGAAGGAGATACTGAGCTTTGGCTTCCAGTATCAGTTCAAGACTATATGATGCGGTGTAGGGCTTTGAAGATAAAACGAGAGCACCCCGGCGGTGTATCTTTGATATAATATCTTATCATGCGCAACTTTCTCCTCTTTCTTCTTTTGTGGCTATGCTGCATTCCGCAGATGTCGGCAAAACGTCTTGTCGACAATCTGCCAATGAGGTCGACTGTGATTTCGGGGTATGACAATCCCGACACCGTGCGGGCCGCAATGAAGCGCCGGCCGCTTCACAGGGTGGAGGGCATATGGGCATTTCCGTCGGATGGAGCCAGTGTGGCCATAGAGCGCTACTCTCCACCCGGCACCATTGGCGATGAGGCGGTGCGCTACCGTATGGTCATACTCCGTTCGCCATGCCGCTCACTGCGCCCAGGCACCCTCATGGGTTATCTGTCCGCAACCTCCAAGCCAGGAGTATATGCTGCCGAAATATATACGTCGGGCAATGGGGGCGCCACTCTGTCAAAGCCGAAGAGCTTCACGCTAACCCTTATCGATGACGCCCATCTGAGTTTTCGCCAGCATAGCCGCAAGGTCAGGGTAAATCTATGGCGTCTCATACCCTACATGTCGCGTATAAATCTGCGTATAAGCGATTCTGACGCACCTTCCGATCTTGACGGATGCACCCGCGTGTTTCCGCGTCCGCTCTCCGGGCCAGTCGAGCCAATATACCTTTAGAGGGTATTGTTATTACCCCCTTTAAGATTTAAGTAAATCCGAAACTGATCCTAACCCATAGGTTGTAAGCCATGAAATATCTCCTCTATATCGCCGGTATGATAGTCGGATTGTGCGGAATGACAGCCATTGCCGACGATACCACACGTAAAGGACCCCTGCGGCCGCGTATAGCCGCAGTCGCTCAACCATCATCCGATACATTGAGGATCGACGGGAAGGCCATTGCCCCCGACAGTCTTGTCATCACCTCTTACGACAAACCGTTGCGCTCGTTGCGTGAGACATTCTTTGTGACCAACCGCTACAGCTCGTTGCATCTTGCCTCGTTGTCCCTGCAGCTTACCTACCGTCGCGCAGACGACAGCACGATGCTCCACTCGCGCACGGTGGTAATCCCTGCATCTGTTCCGCCGGGAGAGACACGCCAGCTCTATACCACATCGTGGGACCGGCAGTACAGCTATTTCTACCACTCCACACGCATACGTCCACGCTCTCCAAAGGCTGTGGCCTACGATGTGGAGATACAGATGCTTGGCGCGACGTTTCAGCATTGATACGCAGTTATCAACACTCACCCCCACTTATCAACATTTAACGCATTTTCCCCCATCGTTTTGAGTAGTTAATCCATGGAAAAATAGTACCTTTGTGGTGGAGGGCCGTTCCTTATGGCCGCACCCTCCGCTTAACGCTTTACTATGGGTAAAATCATTGCTATCGCTAACCAGAAGGGTGGGGTAGGTAAGACCACTACCACCATCAATCTTGCCGCCTCGCTTGCCAACCAGGGCAAGAAGGTGCTTATCATCGACGCCGATCCTCAGGCTAACGCCACTTCGGGTTATGGTATCGATCCTAAGTCAATGTCCTCCTCGATCTATGAATGCTTGGTCGATGACTATCCTCTCGACGGCTCGCAGACCCCTACTTGTGTAGAAGGTCTCGACCTTGTGGGCTCACGCATAGATCTTGCCGGTGCCGAGCTTGAACTTGTGGCGAAGCCCAACCGTGAGAAGATTCTTCTTAATGTGCTCGCTCCTGTGGCCGACCGCTACGACTATATCCTTATCGACTGCTCTCCGTCGCTTGGGCTGATCACTGTCAACGCTCTTACAGCTGCTGATTCGGTGATCATACCGGTGCAGGCCGAATATTTTGCCCTCGAAGGTATCAGCAAGCTTCTCAATACCATCCGCATCATCAAGTCGAAACTCAATCCCGATCTGGAGATTGAAGGTTTTCTTCTCACGATGTACGACGCACGTCTGCGCCTTGCCAACCAGATCTACGAGGAGCTTAAGGGGCACTTCGGCGATATGGTGTTCTCCACGGTCATACCGCGCAACATACGCCTTAGCGAGGCTCCGTCGCACGGGCTCCCGGCGTTGCTCTACGATCCGGAAAGCCGTGGCGCCACCAGCCATACCATGCTCGCCAAGGAGCTTATCGCCAAACACCGCAAGCATCCCGCTCTCCATCAATAATCAGTATATTATCTGACCCTACATGGCAACTATCCGACGCAATGCCCTTGGCCGAGGGCTTGATTCCCTTATATCTATGGACGATGTGCCCGCAAGAGGTTCATCGGCAATCAACGATATCGACGTAACGCTGATATCGCCTAATCCTGACCAGCCGCGAACGACATTCGATGAAGAGGCGCTTGACGAACTTGCCGTATCGATACGTGAGCTCGGCATCATACAGCCTCTGTCGCTGCGCAAGGTCGGCCCCGACTCTTACCAGATAATAGCCGGTGAGCGACGTTACCGCGCTGCCATAAAGGCCGGTCTCACGTCAGTGCCAGCCTACATACGCACGGCCAACGACAGTGAGCTAACCGAGATGGCCCTTATCGAGAATATCCAGCGTGAGGACCTTAACGCGATCGAGATAGCCTTGACCTTTAAAAAGCTCATTGACCAGTATCAGCTCACCCAGGAGCGCCTTAGCGAGCGCATCGGAAAGAAACGCGCCACTATCGCCAACTTCCTGCGTCTGCTGAAGTTGCCCGCCGAGGTGCAGCTTGGCCTTCGCGACAAGCGTGTCGATATGGGGCATGCGCGTGCGCTGCTGTCGATCGAGCAGCCATCGCTTCAGCTTAAGCTTTACAACGAGATACTCCGTCACGGCCTGTCGGTGCGTAAGGTCGAGGAGCTTGCCAAGGCATACCGCCGTGCCGAGGAGGAGGGACTTGCAGTCGATTCGCAGAAGCCTTCTTCATCCAAGGCCAACGACTACGATATACTGAAGAAGCATCTCAGCGCCTCATTCCGTAGGCCGGTGCAATTCTCCTGCAATGCCAAGGGGAGCGGGAAAATCACATTTCCGTTCAAGAACGAGGATGAACTTGAACAATTAATTGCTATCTTTGACACTATAAAGCATCCCGAGGTGTGACCACCGTCCGGCATGCATCGCTGATGTGCGAGGTATAACTGGTTGTGGATGGCTATATTACGTAATGAAAAAAGATAAGGAAGCACGATATATATTTAATCCGGGGAGAGCAACGTCATGCACGCTGATAGCTGTGATAATGGCGCTGTTGACTCCTTTTAACATTTTTTCAGCTTCTTTGTGCGCTCCAGATGAGCCTCTTCCCGCTCCGGTCGCCGTAGCTCCGGAACAGGCAGTTCCGGTAGATTCTGCCGAGATAGATTACAGTGCCTTTCCCGACAGCATCTGGCTCGACGCGCCACGTGCCGGACGTACTCTTGTGGTGGGTGACTCCATTGTCACAGAAGGAGATGCCACCCTGGTGATTCCGGAGGGAGAAGTGCCGGTGGATTCATGCACCAACTGTGTGCCCGACAGCATTATGGCCGGGTTTGATCCCGACTATGTGGTGCGCGATTTCAATCCAGATCCAAAGCGTGCCGTGTGGCTCTCGGCTCTATTCCCCGGGTTGGGGCAACTTTACAACCGCCGCTATTGGAAGCTGCCGCTTGTAGTGGGCGGATTCATGGGTCTTGCCTACGGCATGTCGTGGAACAATCAGATGCTCACTGACTATACACAGGCCTACCGCGACCTGATGGACAGTGATCCCAACACAAATTCCTACATGGATTTCTATCCTCCGAATACTGATGAGTCGCAGCTCAACAAGACATGGCTTGAAAAAACATTCAAAGCCCGCAAGGACTACTTCCGCCGCAACCGTGACCTCTGCATCATATCGATGATCGGACTATATCTTGTGGCGATGGTCGATGCCTATGTCGATGCCTCGCTGACTCATTTCGATATATCCCCCGACCTTTCGGTCGACTTCTCACCGGCTCTCATCCAGGATGCCCGTGGCGCAAGGCCGGGCATAGGCCTGCTGTGGGCGGTGAATTTCTGATGCTGTGGCGGCAGCGCCGCTGTTGTATCGGTTGAAAATGCTCTTACTCTGCCTCTCATTAACCTCCAGTCATTCCACGGCCCAATGAAAAAAGTAATCTCATCAATTATTATCGCATGTGCGGCCCTGTCGGCAGCGGCAGCTCCGGCGCCATCGATCCTGTCGCTCAAGCATTCCATATCCGACAGCACCATTACCTATCCGGAAAGTTTTGAGACCGACACCCATAAAATGCTTCAAAACTGGTATCTCCAGAATTATACGGTGCTTGATACCAACTTCGACAGATCGCAGCCTCTCAATGCTACCGATGAGGTGTATATAAAGCGTCTGTCGGCACTCCCGACTACCATAGAGATGCCTTATAATCAGGTAGTGCGTTCGTATATAAATATGTATACCCAGCGCAAGCGCGAGCTTGTAGAGGCTATGCTGGGCATGAGCCTTTATTACATGCCTATCTTCGAGCAGGCGCTCGAACGCCATGGCGTGCCTCTGGAGTTGCGCTATCTGCCTGTGATCGAGTCGGCTATGAATCCCGATGCAGTGTCGAGGGTCGGTGCCACCGGTCTGTGGCAGTTCATGCTTCCCACGGCACGAGGGCTCGGCCTGGAGATCTCGACTCTTGTCGATGAACGCCGCGACCCTTACGCCTCGTCAGAGGCCGCCGCGCAGTATCTGAAGCAGCTCTACAACATGTACAACGACTGGTCGCTTGCCATCGCTGCATATAATTGCGGACCGGGCAATGTCAACAAGGCGTTGCGCCGCGCCGGCATGGAGAATAAGCCTGACAAGGATTTCTGGAGTATCTATTACTTTCTTCCGCAGGAGACCCGTGGATATGTGCCGGCGTTTATCGCGGCCAACTATGTGATGACATATTACAATCAGCATGGCATCTCTCCGGCTCTTGCCAAACGGCCTATCATCACTGACTCGGTGCATGTGTCGAAGCGCGTCAATTTCAAGCAGATATCATCCGTGCTCAATATCCCGGTAGAGGAGATACGTGTGCTCAATCCGCAGTATCGTCATGACATTATTCCCGGTGACATACGTCCTTATTCGCTGGTGCTCCCATCGATGCAGGTCTATAGCTATATAATGAGCGAGGACAGCATAGTTGGGCATGACGCCACTCTTTATGCGCGTCGTGCGGTGGTTGAGCCTACCACACTTGAAGAGCTGGCTTCTTCGGGAGAATATGCCACCAAACTTGTGGTCAAGACCCATAAGGTGCAGCGTGGCGAGACTCTTTCGGGCATCGCGAAGAAGTATGGTGTGTCGGTGACCGACATCAAGAAGTGGAACGGCCTGCGTAAAAACAGTGTGGCTCGTGGGCGGTCATTGAAGATCAACACTTACGAGCGTGTATATGTAGGATCGTCGAAATCTGCGCAGGAGAGTGCATCTCAGGATGCGGCCAAGGTACAGGAAACACCGGTATCCTCCGAATTGGCAGAGGCCGCACCGGCTGAATCGCAGGCCGCTCCCGTACAGGCCGCCGCACCGGCTTCAGCCAAAGCTTCTACAGCAAAAAAATCTACCGCCCCGAAGGCCTCTTCATCAAAGTCTTCATCAAAGAAAGGCTCATACTCAAGCCACAAGGTAAGGAAGGGTGAGAGCCTCTACCGTATAGCCAAGGCTTCGGGCACTACAGTTGATGCTATACGTAAGGCAAATGGTCTGTCGAACGACAATATCCGTGCCGGACAGACATTGAAGATCCCAAAGTAATTATGAACTGATTTAAATCAGTTCTATATATAGTCAATATATATATATGTCACGACTGCTCACTACTATCTCATTGGGCGCTGTCGCACTGGCATCCTATGGCGTCACTCCGCTCTGGATGCGCGATGCGGCGATTGCCCCCGACGGTTCATGCATTGCCTTTACATATAAGGGCGATATATTCACCGTTCCCGTAGCCGGTGGCACAGCCACTCGCCTCACTACTCTCGATTCGCACGAATCGGCTCCTGTATGGTCGCCCGACAGCAAAAAGATCGCTTTTGCTTCTGACCGTGAGGGTAGTTTCGATATTTTTGTGATGGACCGCGATGGGGGTACCCCCGTGCGTCTGACGCGCAATTCTGCCAAGGAAGTGCCTGTGGCATTCTCGCCCGATGGCGCTTATGTGATATTCTCAGCTGCATTGCAGGATCCAGCCGAGAGCGCACTTTTCCCATCGGCTCGTCTGAGCGAGGTATACAAGGTGCCGGTGAAGGGTGGTCGTACCACACGCATGCTTGCCTCGCCTGCCGAGGCAATGAGCTGGTCACCAGATGGTAAATGGTTTCTGTATCAGGATCGTAAGGGAATGGAGGACATATGGCGCAAGCATCACACATCCTCGGTTACCCGCGATGTATGGCGCTATGATGTGGCCACCGGAAAGCATACCAACCTTACCGAACGGGGTGGGGAGGATCTGAATCCGGTAGTTTCGCCCGATGGCGCCACTGCCTATTTCATAAGCGAGCGTAATGGTGATAAATCGCTCAACGTATGGTCGTTTCCTATCGATAATCCGTCGAAAATGACCAAAGTCACCAATTTCACTACTCATCCGGTGCGTTTCCTGTCGATGAGCGGTGATGGTGTGCTGGCATTTACCTACGATGGCGAACTTTATACCAAGAAGGGTGGCGCCGCTCCCCGTAAGGTGGCTGTGGATGTCACTATCGATGAGGAGATACCCGGCTACAAGGCCTCTGTGCGTTCTTCCGACGGTGCACAGGTGTCGCCTGACGGCAAGCAGGTGGCATTTTCCAACCGTGGCGATATATTCGTCACTTCGGTCGAGTACAATACCACCAAGCAGATCACTCAGACTCCCGAGGCGGAGGGTATGGTGACATGGAATCCCGACAACCGCAGTATAGTATATGTAAGCGAGCGCGATGGTCATTATGCGCTCTATCAGGCGTCGATCGACCGCAAGGACGATCTTAATTTCCCCAATGCCACCACCGTGAGCGAGCGTCCGCTGTTCAAGGATAATGTGGAGCGCACATGTCCGCAGTATTCGCCCGACGGCAAGCAGCTCGCTTTCATTCAGGATCGTAACAAGCTGATGGTGATGGATGTCGATTCAAAGAAGGTGCGCCAGATCACCGATGGATCCCCCAATCCCGAACGCGACGGAGGCTTCACCTACCGTTGGTCGCCCGACAGCCGATGGATCACATTCGAGCTTACCGGCAACGGTCATGAGCCATACTCCGACGTGGCTATTGTCAACACTACCGGCAAGCCTGTCGTTACAAATATCACACGCTCGTCATACTTCGACTCGGCGCCGCGATGGGCTCTCGACGGGAATGCTATCGTGTTTGGTTCGGACCGTTACGGTATGCGCAGCCATGCGAGCTGGGGCTCTCAGGAAGATGTAATGCTTGTGTTCCTTAATCGCGACGCCTATGATAAGTACCGCCTGTCGAAAGAGGATTACGAACTCCTGAAGCAACTTGAGAAGCAGCAGAAAGAGGATAAGGAGAAAGCCGCTAAAAAGGATGATGACAAGAAAAAATCCGACAAGAAAAAGGATGATAAGAAGAAGGAGGCGGAGGCAGATTCAGTGATAAACGTGGAGCTTGACGGCATTCGCGACCGCATTGTGCGTGTCACCCCCATGTCATCATCGCTTGGCGATTTCATGATCACCAAGGATGGCGATGTGCTCTACTTCTTTGCGAAGTTTGATGATGGCTACGACCTCTGGAAAACCGACCTCCGCAAGCATGAGACCTCCATGGCCAAGAAACTCGGCTACAAGTATCGCCGCATGGAGACCGACAAGGAGGCTTCTGCGATCTATCTCCTTGGCTCTGACGGGCTGGGCAAGATGACTATCGGATCCGAGAGTATCAAGCCTATCACATATTCTGCCGTTATGAAGATTGATCCGCAGGCCGAGCGTGAATATATGTTCGACTATGTGAAGCAGGAAGAGGCTGCCCGATTCTATGAAAAGGGTATGCATGGTGTCAATTGGAAGGCGATGACCGATGCCTATCGTAAATTCCTTCCCCATATCAACAACAATTACGATTTTGCCGACCTTCTGTCGGAAATGCTTGGCGAGCTTAACGTGTCGCATACCGGTGGACGCTATTACCCGTCGGGATCCGGTGAGCGCACTGCTTCGCTCGGTTTGATTTTCGATTGGGATTATACCGGCAAGGGTCTGCTGGTAGCTGAGGTGGTCGAGGGTGGTCCGTTCGACCATGCCAATACCATGCTTAAGAAAGGCTCTGTAATAGAGAAGATCAATGGCGTGGCTATCGACGCTTCAACCGACTATACTGCGCTTCTTGCCGACGTTGCCGGAAAGAAGACTCTCGTTACTCTCCGCAATGACGGCGGCGACAGTGTAGAGGAGGTGGTGCTTCCCATAGGTGCTGCTAAAATGAACGATCTGCTCTACCGCCGTTGGGTGAAGCAGCGCGAGGCCGATACCGAACGTCTGTCTGGTGGCCGTCTGGGCTATGTGCATCTACGCTCCATGGACGATGGAAGTTTCCGCACCATATATACCGACCTCCTTGGCAAGTATGTTGATAAGGAGGGTATTGTGATCGATACCCGATGGAATGGCGGTGGGCGTCTACACGAGGATATTGAGGTGCTGTTCAGTGGCGACAAATATCTGACTCAGGTGATCCGTGGTGTCGATGTATGCGATATGCCGTCGCGCCGTTGGAACAAACCGAGCATCATGCTTCAGTGTGAGGCCAACTATAGCAATGCCCACGGCACTCCATGGGTATACAAGCATAAAGGTATGGGCAAGCTCGTGGGTATGCCTGTTCCCGGCACGATGACTTCTGTCAACTGGGAGACTCTTCAGGATCCTTCGCTGATATTTGGTATCCCTGTAATTGGCTACCGTACTGCCGAGGGCACATATCTGGAAAATTCACAGCTTGAACCGGATATAAAGGTGGCCAACGATCCTGCCGAAGTGGTGAAAGGTCGTGACCGTCAGCTTGAAGTCGCAGTTCAGGAGCTCCTGCGCGACATCGATGCTGCTAAAAAATAAGATTGTTCCACTATTTTGCATACGTATCCTCCGAAGCTCATTGAGTTTCGGGGGATACTGTTTTTTTAGGGGGGCTCAGGATTTTATGAGATCTCGGAACTTCCAGAGATCTCGGGGCACCGGAGCATACCGAATGCTCTCCGATGACTGTAGAACGATGCCATTTTGCTGCGATGACAGGCATATGGCATTTCGGAATAGTGAATACAATTGTGTTACAGGATGATTTAGTGTTGTAATATCGATTAAGTTAAATTTAACTTAAAATAATATCGTTGCATCATTTTGTGCATATTTTGTAATTTGTTTGCAATCTTGATGTTTTAGATGCTTATTTATAATCTGTTGATAATCAGTAGGTATTATTGTTGCATATGTTAAATAGTGTGAAATGGTGAATTTTTCTTCAAAAAGCTATTGTCAATTCAAAACTTATCCATACATTTG